>CAKZUM010000106.1 GCA_937921525.1 uncultured Saprospiraceae bacterium | reverse complement strand
GTGGAAAATATTGTGGGTAGTGAAGTCGTATTGGCAAAGGGCGGGGAGGTGAAGAGTTTGCCTTTTGTGGAAGGATATTCTACTACATCTATTGAAGAGAAGATTAAGAGAGACAAAAAATAGGTTTAATAAAAATTCAATAAATCTTACTATTCTACATCGGCTAACGCCAATGTTAATATTGGAACGCTGAGGTGCAGAGATGCAGAGCTGTTTGATTTTTTCTAAGAAAAAACCTCTGCCCCTCTGCCCCTCTGCGTCTCTGCGTCTCTGCGTTCATTTTTTATAATTGGCGATAGCCAATATTGGTTTATGCTTATCTCTATTCTCGCCTCTTTTATTAATAATTATTCATCTTAGCATAACGATCCAAATGATAATTATAATCACCAAAAGTTTGCTGGGCTACTCTCGCTCGCTTTAAGAAAAAGCCAATCTCTTCATCATCCGTCATACCAATTCCCCCAAACATTTGAATGGCTTCGTTAGACACTAATTGTAGCGTCTTTCCTAATTTAGCTTTTGCCAAACTAGCTAGCATCGGTACTTTTTTAGAGCCTTTATCTATTGCTTGTAATGCGGCAATGACTACGGATTTACAGTTTTCTATTTCGCAATACATATGTGCTGCTCGATGCTGTAAACCTTGGAATACACCAATCGGCACACCAAATTGTTGGCGTTCTTTTAAGTAGGCAATAGTTCTATCAAAAGCTTCACAAGTAGTTCCCAACATTTCTGCTGCTAGACCGATTCTTGCAATATCTAAGGTCGCCTCTAATACAGCAATTCCATTTCCTTCCTCGCCTAATAGGATTGCCTCCGCATTATCGAAAGTCACGTTAGCTGCATTTCGACTATCCATCATAATGGTGCGCTCTACACTTACGCCTTTTGCATCCGCATTGACAATTAGCAAACTTGTTTTTCCATCTCTAGTGGCAGAGACAATAAATTTATCTGCCACATGTCCATCTAATACAAATACTTTTTTGCCACTTACTGCATGTGTTTTTCCTAAGGAAGTATACGTTGCAGCTATTTTGGTAGGCTTGTGTGCACTAGTTTCTTCTGCCGCTAAAGCTATTAATAAATTACCTTCTGCTATCTCTGGAAGTAAAGCTGCTTTTTGCGCTTCCGTCCCTCCTTGCTTAATCAAGGTAGTACCCAATAATACCGTAGAGACTAATGGTGAAGCGGTTAATGTTCGGCCTGTTTCTTCTAAAATTTGACCTAAGCCTGTATAGCCAAAATCTAATCCACCATAGCTTTCTGGAATGGTTAAACTTGCCCAGCCCATTTCCGCCATTGCTTTCCATACTGTTGGATCGTAGCCTTTTTCATCTTTGTCGTCTCTTAATTTTCTTAATGCTGCTACTGGCGCATTTTCTTTTAAATACTCCCTTGCGGAAGATTTTAACATGGATTGTTCTTCTGTTAATACTAATGCCATAATTTATAAATGGTAAATGGTAAATGATAAATACATCACGTACCTAGTTATTTTAAAAATTTAAACTCGCAGATGCCCATATCTGACAGCCATAGGCGATCTGACAGCGTAGCGGTCTCTATTCTCTGCTCTCTGCTCTATTTTACTTACTCGGTAATCCCAAGATCCGTTTAGAAATAATATTCAATTGTACTTCTGAAGTACCACCTTCTATAGAGTTGGCTTTAGTACGGCAGAAATACCTTGGTAAACGACCTTCGTCAGAAGCTTCGCCCTCCCACTGATTGCCAGCAGTACCCGCTAGAGACATTTGTAATTCTAGCTTTTGTTTATTTAATTCTGTCGCATAGTACTTGAAGAAAGAAGAACTTGCGCCTAGAGATTGTCCAGCTTTCACTTCGTCCATTGTCCGAGAGATAGTCATTTTGAAAATGGCATCATCCATTTCCCATTTCGCTACATCTCCTCGTAAGATAGTATCTGCTAGAATATCATTTTCTAAGCCTACGTGATCTAATGCAAATTTATGTAAAGGTGTTTTTTGTTCTGTATCTCCTACTCCACCAATCATTTCTCGCTCATGCGTTAATAGGTATTTGGCGATAGTCCAACCTGCATTTTCTTTACCAACTAAATTTTCCTTTGGCACTTTTACATTATCGAAAAAGGTCTCACAGAAAGGAGAGTTACCACTTAGCAATTTGATAGGTCGAGTACTTACCCCTTCTGAACTCATATCAATTAACAAGAAGCTAATGCCAGAGTGCTTAGGTGCTTCTGGGTCTGTCCGAACTAAACAGAAAATCCAATCTGATTTATCTGCAAACGAAGTCCATACTTTTTGACCATTCACTAAATAATGATCGCCCTTATCTTCTGCGCTCGTCTGCAAATTTGCTAAATCTGATCCTGCGCCAGGCTCACTATAGCCTTGACACCACCATAATTTACCTGCGGTAATTAAATTTAAAAAGTGGTCTTTCTGTCCATCATTGGCAAACTTTAACAAGGCAGGACCGAGCATAGAAATACCGAAATTATATAATGGTGGTCGACAGCCTAATCGGCCCATTTCTTCTTTTAAAACCTTATTCTCTTCTTTACTCAATCCACCACCGCCATATTCTTTTGGCCAATGAGGTACTGTCCAATTTTTTTCTAGCATTCGCTCAAACCATACTTTTTGGTCATCACTATTAAAAACAGGATTTTTACCACCCCAATACATGTCGGTATAACTTTTGACAGATTGGCGTTGACTCTCTGGACAATTGGCTTCCAACCATGCCCGTGTTTCCATTCGGAATGTTTCTAGCGCAGTGGGTGCTGCTGATGTTGCTACTTCCATATTTTTAGTTATTCGTTAGCTTTGATCTAATTTAGATTATTAAAAATGGTTCTCTACCTAATTCCGTGCTTGGAATAGATCGTCGAGGTTTGTAACCTCGATGCACTATGATTATCGTACAGCATCGAGGTTACAAACCTCGACGATCCCAAAATTTTCACGGAGCTAATCAAAGGCCAGAAACCTAGTAGATCATAGCTAGGTTAATGTGGGAATTATATCTATAAATTAATAAACTCTAATAATTCAATATTGTTGACATTTTCAGTCTTAAAGGTATTGTTTTAGGTTTTAAATACTAAAAAATAAAATCTTATTGAAAAGTTGTTTAAGAAATCTTAAAAACTCGAGCGAAATATCCACTTAACTCTTGAACGACTGCCTCTTTATCAGTCTCCTCTTCAATTCCAGCAATCACCTTAGCCAATCGTTTTTTATACTCTAATTGCATGGCCCTAGCGATTTGTATTCGTTGTGCTTGTGGAGATCCTGCGCCGTGCATACTCTCCGTCAAGTAACCAACAGCATTTCTACCAAGGGTCATATTCTCAATCAATCGAAGAATACGCATTCGATCTTCTGTCTTGACATCTGCTTTTCCTTTGAGGTATTTTTCTAACAACTTGCCTACTTTCGGATGCGTAAATTCTTGTTCGGATGGCATGGTGGCTACTAAACCGCCTGCTATATCTTGTGCCAATCGTCCAATTTCATAGGGCATTTTAGTAACGTGATGTTTACAAACATTCGCTAACATATCATCACAAATAAAACTGCCTGACTTAGTCGCATATCCTTGATGAGAAGCAGCAATACCTGTTGCATAGATAGTCTCATTTAAGTGCGTCATTTCCACCAACTTATCTTTGATATGTGATGTTTTTGGCAATCCATTCATTTCTGCGATTGAAGCGGCTGCACCAATCAATACATCCCCTACCCCACTTTTACAAACATAACTTCGTCTGTGGTAAGCCGTAAATCTAGTTACTAACATGGAGGCAAATTCATACTCGCCATCCATAAATATTAATTCATTTGGAATAAATACATTTTCAAATATCACCATTGCTTCTTGTCCACCATACTTGGCATTTCCTACATCAATATCTCCCTTCTCCATACTCCTCGTATCACAGGATTGTCGCCCATATATGTAGGTAATACCTTTGGCATCTACAGGCACTGCACCTGTAATCGCATAGGCTTTATCCCCTTCCCCCAATCGCATCGTGGGCATCACCAATAGCCAATGGGAATTGATACAACCTGTCTGATGGGCTTTGGCACCTGTTATATAAACGCCCTCCTTCGTACGCTTGGAGATATGCACAAATAAATCTGGGTCTTCTTGTTGGTGAGGTGGTAAACTTCTATCGCCTTTTACATCTGTCATTGCCCCGCCAACTACGAAATTATAGCGGTGCATCAAGGTTAAGAAGGTTTTGAGTTTAGTATGATAATGCGTTCCTTTCGCCTCGTCCATTTCATAGGTAACAGAATACAAGGAATTGAAAGCATCCATTCCCACACAGCGCTGAAAGCAAGTTCCTGTTAGTTGCCCTAACTTTCGCTGCATCTTATTCTGCAATACTAGTTCTTCTGCGCTCGTACATACATGCAAAAATCGACTCACTCGTTCTCCAGTAAATGGAGAAATAACCGATGCCAATTCTGGTGCCTGTACCGCCAAATCATAAGTCTTAGCAATGGCATTAATAGATGGGCGAATCATAGGATGATCCACTGGTTCTTTAACCAACTCTCCGAATAGATAAATCACTAAATCTCTATTTCTTAGGGACTCAATATAATCCTTCCCGTCTTTAATTTTGCTAAGATTGATTGGTAATTGTGTGGTCATTATCTTTTGGAAATGGGCTATTAGGAATAATACAATGAAGTATTCTAGCGAATATTCGCCAAGTTTAAGAAAAAAAATATGTTTTACAAAGAAAATAGGGGAAAAGAAATGGTAGGAAGTAGGAATTCTTATATCGAAAGAAGGCTAATCATGGGTGGACAAATGTGAGCAACACTTCTAAAGTGTCGCTCTCATTTGTCCACTCATAAACAGATATAAAAAAAGGGCAATGTAAAATTACATTGCCCTTTTCACAGAAATTTGCATTCAGCGATAAGCTGTTATCATTTATATGCCCAATTTAGTTTTCACTTTAGCTGTTACATCCAGCGGTTCATCTGCAAAAAGAATCGTGTTGGGAACACTAACGTCAAAAATGAATAAAAAGCCGCCTTCTTTACCCACCTCTTTGATAGCAACATCTACCTTAGATAAGATAGGTTTTAATAAAGCTTCTCTTTTTTCCATAATTTTATTCTGTACTTCTTGCTCGTATGCTTGTATTTCTTGTTGCTTTTTTTGTAAAGCAGCCTGCTTTTCTTGTTGTGCCTTTGGTGTCATTGTTTGCTTTTGTACCTCTGCTACAAAAGCATTGTATTCTGTTTGTAATCCTTCCACCATTTTCTGACCTTGTGCGACTAAACTTTGTTGGTAAGATTCTAATTCAGAATTGGCTGCTTTTACAGTTGACATTCCTTCTAATAATAGACCTGTATTGACATGACCTACCTTTTGTGCAAAGACACCTAAAGAAAGACAAGAGAACGCTAAGAGGAAAAATAATTTTCTCATTGTTAATTTTATTACTTTTATTGAAAGTGTTTGTTGATTATTGGATTTTGTAACTTAGACTATCTTTCTAGCCTGAATATACACTAACAAAAGTAGGCGCAAATCCTATAAAATCCTTATTTTTAAAGGGTATTAAGGAATATTTAATACTCTGGTTAATGTATACAAAAAAGAGTTCGCAAAAGTAATAATAAGTATTGATGAAAATAATTTTTCCTTTATAGATTTTCAGAGTTCACATTTTAGACATGGGTTTTATCCCACAACTTCCCGTTGCTGGATAAATTTCTATGCTAAAACATATCAATTTGTCAAAAAGGCCTACTCGTTTCATATTTGAAAATCAGGAGTTTATTTTTCAGTATCTCAAAATAAAAAAGTTTGGATGAAATTCACGGACATATAGAGCGTATTACCTTTCAAAATGGAGAAAATGGATATACCGTTGCTAGATTGAAAGAACCTAAGAAGAAGGACTTGACCACTATCGTGGGTACTTTGACGACGGTACAAGTAGGGGAAACTGTGCGCTGTAAGGGATTTTGGAAAAATGATCTTAACTATGGTTTTCAATTCCAAGTAAAAGAATATGAGGTAGAACGCCCTTCTTCTAAAGAAGGTATTAAAAAGTATTTAAGCTCTGGGCTTGTCAAAGGAATTGGCCCTGTGTTCGCTGAACGAATTGTGGAGTATTACGATATTAAAACGTTAGCAATCATTGATGATAATCCCGATGCGCTGCTTGATGTAAATGGGATTGGGGGTAAACGTTTGGAAAAAATAAAGGCTTGTTGGGACGAACAACGTGCTATTAGAGAGGTCATGATTTTCTTGCAAGGTTATGGAATTAGTCCTACCTATGCAAAAAAAATATTCCGTACTTACGAGGAAAAAAGTATTGAAATCATACAGGATAATCCCTATCAATTAGCCAAAGATATTTGGGGAATTGGTTTTAAAACGGCCGACCACACCGCTCGCAAAATGGGCATCGCTACAGATGCGGACATCCGAATAGATTCGGGTGTAGAATATGCTTTATCAGAACTGTCCAATGAAGGACATACTTGCTATCCTGTTGATTTATTTCTAGAAAAAGCACAGGAACTACTGGAGGTCGATGCTCATTTAATTGACCAGCGATTAGAGGCGATTATTAAAGATGGTCGGATTGTCTTACAAACTTTAGAGTATCAAGAGGGACAAAAAGTATTTATCTGGTTAAAACCTTTTTATCTCAGCGAAAGAGGAATTGTCAAAGAATTCGAGCGATTATTAACAGGGCAATCTCCGCTCAAACAAATCAATATTGAGAAAGCTATTGATTGGGCGCAAAAGGAATTAACCATCCAATTAGCAACCCAACAGCATCAGGCCGTTAGCCAATGTTTTCAAGAAAAAATACATATCATTACTGGCGGTCCAGGTACGGGTAAAAGTACGATTACTAAAGTTATTTTAGCCATTGCTAGAAAACTCACCGATAAAATATTACTAGCTGCCCCAACTGGTAGGGCTGCCAAGCGAATGGCAGAAATCACCAAGATAGAAGCAAAAACGATCCACAGTTTATTAGAGTTTGATTTTGGCATCAATGGCTTTAGACGCAATAAAGAAAAGCCGCTGGAATGCAATATTATTATTGTAGACGAAGCCAGTATGATTGATACCGTGTTGATGTATAATTTATTAAAAGCTATTCCAACGCAGGCTCGTTTGATTCTTGTTGGTGATACGGATCAATTGCCTAGCGTGGGTCCTGGGAATGTTTTAAAAGATTTAATTGCCGT
>CAKZUM010000105.1 GCA_937921525.1 uncultured Saprospiraceae bacterium | reverse complement strand
TTCAAGTATTTACTTATAAAATCATCTTCCAAACCAATCTTACTTTTTTAAATCTTTCCTTACCTTTGGTTTCCATAGTAATATGTCAAACAGTATATGACTAGTGTAAATATAATATGGCGTAGAAAAAACTATTTATACCCCTGTCCAAGGGGGAGCGATTTTCGGTGAATATTAATCGTCTGCTAGGTTCAGGATAGTTTCTTCAGAATAAGCCCCAACTAGTCACATAGCTTATTGATTTACCACTTACTTCACTTCACAAAACGAATAATAGCATGACCTTACAAATTAAAACACTTGAGCAATACAAAGAAGTATATAAAGAAAGCGTAGAAAAGCCAGAGTACTTCTGGGCAAAGCAAGCAGAAACTTTTCATTGGCAACAAAAGTGGGATAGTATATTAGAATGGGATTTCAAAACCCCGAATGTCAAGTGGTTTGAGGGAGGTAAACTAAATATTACAGAAAATTGCTTAGACCGACACCTAGCAACTAGAGGAGATCAACCCGCCATTATCTGGGAGCCAAATGATCCGAATACACCAGCAAAAACATATACCTATAAGGAGTTGCATGCAGAGGTATGTAAATTTAGTAATGCCCTGAGAGCAAATGGTATAGAGAAAGGTGATCGAGTATGCTTCTATATGCCAATGGTACCAGAATTAGTAATTGCTGTATTGGCTTGTGCTAGAATAGGGGCGATACATTCCGTAGTTTTTGCGGGCTTTTCCGCAACTGCTTTAGCAGATCGGATTAAAGATGCTTCTTGTAAAATGGTCATTTGTTCTGATTATAATGCAAGAGGGGCAAAAAATATTCCTGTCAAAGCAATAGTAGACGAAGCGTTGAAGCAAGGTTGTTCAAGCATTGAAAAAGTAATTGTTCATAAAAATACAGGCGGGGAAATTCAATGGGATAGCTCCAAAGATGTATGGTGGCAGGATGCGATACAAGATCAAGCAACAACCTGTCCACCAGAGATAATGGATGCAGAAGATATGCTTTTCATTCTGTACACCTCTGGTTCTACAGGGAAACCAAAAGGGGTCGTACACACTTGTGGTGGCTATATGGTTTACACGGCTTATACTTTTAATAATGTCTTTCAATATCAAGAAGGAGATGTCTACTGGTGTACGGCAGATGTTGGATGGATTACGGGGCATTCTTATATCATCTATGGCCCATTATTAACGGGGGCCACAACGATGATGTTTGAAGGCGTACCCACTTACCCAGACGCAAGTCGGTTTTGGAAAATTTGTGAAAAACATAAGGTCAATCAATTTTATACAGCCCCTACTGCCATCCGTGCATTAATGGCAAAAGGAGATCAATATGTAGATGGTCACGATTTGAGTGCTTTAAAAGTAATTGGTTCTGTCGGAGAACCCATTAACGAGGAAGCATGGAATTGGTACAATGAAAAAGTAGGTAAAAGGAATGCACCAATTATAGATACGTGGTGGCAAACAGAGACAGGCGGAATTATGATTACGCCATTACCTGGTATCACCGATACAAAGCCTTGCTATGCGTCTTATCCGATACCTGGTATTCAACCTATCTTAGTGAATGCCGATGGGGAGGAAGTAAAAGGGAATGATGTAGAAGGTTTACTTTGCATAAAATTTCCTTGGCCATCCATGATACGTACGACTTACGGGGATCATGAGCGTTGCCGACAAGTGTATTTTTCTGCTTTTGAAAATATGTATTTCACAGGAGATGGTTGCCGCAGAGATGCCGATGGTCGTTTAAGAATTATCGGTAGAGTAGATGATGTCATTAATGTTTCTGGACATAGAATGGGAACTGCCGAAGTAGAGAATGCAATCAATGAACATCCTGCGGTAATTGAGTCTGCAGTAGTGGGCTATCCGCACGATATTAAAGGACAAGGCATTTTTGCCTATGTCATTGCACAAGAAGGAACGGTAGGCGATGTGGATTTTGAAAAAGAACTTCGAGCAGTTGTGACAAAAGTAATCGGGCCCATTGCTAAGCCCGATAAAATACTAGTGGTCCCAGGATTACCGAAGACTCGTTCTGGAAAAATTATGCGTCGAATCTTAAGAAAAATTGCTTCTGGAGATGCCTCTAATTTAGGAGATACCTCTACTTTATTGAATCCAGAAATAGTAGATGCCGTCCGCAAAGCCGCCGGCGTGTAACACGGAATTTATTCCGTACCCGTACCACGGAATTTATTCCGTACCAAGTACCACGGAATTCATTCCGTACATTAAAAGATCTTGAATTGGCTTGTTACGGAATAAATTCCGTGCTACTTCTCACGGAATAAATTCCGTGGTACTGGCATACAGAATAAATTCTGTGGTACTGAAGTTGACCTATATAGAAAAACTACGGAGTAGTTAAACACGATTACCCTCGGATGAAATCCGAGGAATTTAAACACCTACATGTCCACAAACAACAAGACCGTACAAATCATAATCAACAGTTTCATCAGTACAACAGGTCTTGGCTTCCCTGCCGTCCTACCCATGTTAGTAGGAGCGATTGTAGATACGCTAGGCTACGATCGAGCGATGGTGGGATGGATTGCTTCCTCTAACATTTTTGGTATTGCACTAGGTGGCTTGATCGCTACTTTATTGATAGGCAAAAAGCCCTTGATTCGAATTGTTCAAGTAGGTTTAATAGGCTTATTGCTGCTAGATGGTTTGTCTATGTTGGTAACGCAACCTATGACGATGTTGGGTATTCGATTTATTAGTGGGGTGTTCGGAGGACTAGCTTATGCGGGTGGCTTGGCAGCTTTTTCTGGTTTGAAAAATCCGATTAAAGCCTATGGTATTTATGTAGTAGTCTACTGTATTTGGAGTGGAATTATTTTAGTAACCTTACCTTATTTAGTACAGCAATTTGGTTTGCAAGGAGGTTTTAGCATACTTGTTTTTATGGCAATTGCCAGTTTATTAGGAAGCGGCGTTATTCCAAAATTATCGGGGAATATAAAAGAAAAAGAAATACCGAATCTAAAAACTTTACTATCTCAAAAAGAAGTTCTATTGGCACTATTAGCCTACTTCGCTTTACAAGTTGGTGGTGGCACAATCTGGGCTTATGTAGAGCGGATTGCCAAAGAAGCAAACCTCGACGGCGGCTTGACAGGACAACTAATGGGATTAAGTAGTGTACTCGCTATAATGGGTGGTTTATTAGTTTTTAAGATAGGCGATTCTAGAGGTTTAAAATTGCCGGTATTGGTAGGCGTAGGTGGAATGGCCATTGGTGCGATCCTATTATTTCAATCTGCTCAACCCCTTATTTTTTTAGCAGCGATTAGTTTATTTGGAGGAGCTTGGAGTATTGCGATTCCTTATTTTCAACAAATACAAGCCGCTTTCGATCATACTGGAAAAGTAGTTTCCTTAGGAACAATTGTGAATACGATGGGACGAGGAACAGGCCCTGCGGTAGCGGCACTCCTGCTTGGCGATCATTCTTTTAC
>CAKZUM010000104.1 GCA_937921525.1 uncultured Saprospiraceae bacterium | reverse complement strand
TAGGATCACATTATTTTAGTAAACTAATTATCTTTACAAAACATAAGACAAAGAAGTTGTTTAAAAATGAATTGATGCATTATTTGCAAGTCATTGATTCCTAGGATCTTCAGCTTTTTTGATTCCCGTAGCTAAGGCTACGAAAATAAAAAAGAGCTTCGCCCTAGAAACCAAGCACTTACAACTAATTGCAGAATACATTCTTAAACAACTTCAAAGATTATTGGTCAGTTTATTGTTGTTTTACAATTTATACATTTTTTTAAACAACTTCATTTCTCCAGTTAGTTTTATACCATCTCTATTTGGAGTTCATTTACTTTAAGTTTAATCTCTACCTATTAATGCCTAACAAAAATAAATCCAAGAGTTGGTTTGCGAAACAGCTCAAGTCTCTCCAACAGCAATTAGATCTAATAGAAAACAATGAACCAATAGAAGAACTCTCTGCGCAAGTTGATCCAAGTATTGGAAAAGCAATTCCTATTGCTGACACCGTAGGAACTAATAGGTATCCAGATGTATATGTGGATCTTGTTCCAAATGAAGTAATCAAGATTCATCAAGAGGAAAGCATGATTACTCTTTACTGTAAGAATGGACTCGCATTAAGAATATATTTACTAAGCAATACATTGTTGAGATTTAGATATGCTATAAAGGGGCAATTCGAGAAAGATTTTTCTTATGCGATAGCGCCCAATTTTAAAGGGCAAACGACTCCTTATATCTATGAGGAAAAGAAAAATAAAGTTAGAATACAGACTCAGAAAGTGATTTGTGAGGTCTCCAAAACAAACTTAAAAGTTACGATTACTGATTTAAAAGGAAATATTGTTTGTGAAGATGACACTGGCTTTTTAAGCAGAAGAACGCTATTAAGGGGCATCACCAAGGTAGGTATGACCAAAAAAGTAGCAAAAGAAGAATGCTTTTTTGGATTAGGAGATAAAACCTGTAGTCTAAATCTCAGGGGACAGCAATTAAAAAATTATAATGCGGATGCTTTTGGTTTTGGAACCAATACCGATCCATTATATAGATCTATTCCCTTCTATTATGGGTTGACAAAGGGAATTGGTTATGGTATTTTCTTTAATAATACCTACCGAAGCCATTTTGATTTTGATAAAGAAAAGAAAGGACAAATGTCCTTCTCGGCAGAAGGAGGCGTGATGGATTATTATTTTATTTATGGACCATCCTTACTATCTGTTGCAGAAAAATATACTGTGTTAACTGGAACGCCTGAACTACCACCAATATGGTCTTTGGGATTTCATCAATGCAGATGGAGTTATTATCCAGATAAACGAGTAAAAGAGGTAGCAGCAGAATTTCGTGAAAGAGCTATTCCATGCGATGCCATATATCTCGATATTGATTACATGGATGCCTATAAATGTTTTACTTGGAATAAGAAATATTTTCCCGATCCAAAAGGCATGGTGCAAAGTCTGAAAAAACAAGGCTTCCAAACGGTAGTTATGATTGATCCCGGAATCAAGGTAGAGGAGGATTATGTTGTCTATGAAGAAGGGATCAAAAATAATTATTTCTGTAAACGGTCCAATGGAGATATGATGGAAGGGCCTGTATGGCCTCCTAATTGTGTATGGCCAGACTACACCCATCCAGACGTTAGACAGTGGTGGGGTGATCTGTATAAAGAACTTTATGAAGAGGTTGGAATAAGCGGTTTTTGGAATGATATGAACGAGCCTGCTATGTTTCAGGTAGACCATAAGACCTTTCCAGATGAGGTATTGCATCATTATGAAGGAGATCCAACGAATCATGCCAAGGTGCATAACATATATGGTCAGCAAATGTCCAGAGCGACACTAGAAGGCTTGCATCGGATAAAACCAGAGAAACGACCATTTTTAGTAACAAGGGCAAGCTTTTCAGGTGGACAAAGATATGCAGCTGTTTGGACAGGAGATAATATTGCTTCTTGGGAACACCTACATATAGCTAGTATACAATGCCAGCGATTAAGTGCTAGTGGATTCTCATTTGTTGGATCGGATATTGGGGGCTTTTTTCAATATCCTGACGGAGAGTTGATGGTACGTTGGTTGCAATTAGGTATTTTCCATCCTTTCTATAGAATACATTCGATGGGAAACAATGATGATGGTTCAGCAGAAGTGGATGCGGACAAAGTAAAGGCAAGAGATGCCTTAGATCGCTTAGATCAAGAACCTTGGGCATTTGGCAAAAAATATACCTCGGCGGCTACCAAAGCGATTGAACTTAGATATCAATTGCTACCATACTTGTACACTACTTTTTGGCAATATGTCCAAAAAGGTACACCTATAATAAAGCAGCTTTCTTTTTACGATCAGGAGGATCAAAATAACTTTAATAGAGAGGACGAGTTCTTGTTTGGAGACTCTATTTTGGTACATCCCGTAAAGGAAGCTAAGGCAAAAAAAGTAACCGTTTACCTACCTAAAGGGCGCTGGTATGATTTCTGGACTGGGGAGGTATATGAAGGAAAACAATATATTAAATACAAAGTAGATCTAGAACGTATTCCTATTTTTATATTAGAAGGAGGGGTAGTTCCTATGTATCCAGTAATGCAGTATACTAACGAAAAGCCTGTGGGTACTTTAAGCTTAAAAGTATATTATACAGAAGATCAAAAAGAACAATACTTGTATGAGGACCAAGGAGAAGGATATGAGTATAAGAAGAAAAACTATAGTCTAAAAACGTTCTATACGAAAGCAAAGAAGAAATCTTACCATATTCTTCAAGAAACAAAAGGTAATTTTCAAACTACATATGACCAAATAGAATTAGAAGTAGTTGGCTTACCCGAAAAAATCAAAAGTTGTACAGTAGATGACAAAGAAGTGAAGTTTATTAAAACAAATGTTGTAATTAAGCTATTGTTAAAGAAGGAATTCAAAGCGTTGATAATTGAATACAAATAGGTTGAGCGTATTACGATTTTGCCTTTTCGTTCGCCCTATTAACCTTAAGAAATGGTTCAATAATAAATGTACATTCTTCTACTTGTTATTTTTCCTTTTGGCATCCCGTCCGCAAGCGGTTCACAAAAGATAAAGATTCCCCGAATCTTTCCCTTTTGCTCATGTTGAAAAGCCTCGTCGATGCTA
>CAKZUM010000103.1 GCA_937921525.1 uncultured Saprospiraceae bacterium | reverse complement strand
GAAGTTTCAAAAGTAGTTACACCAAGATATTTCTAAATAGAACGCTACGCTGTCAGAACGCTAGGTAGTCAACATTATAAATCTGACTTCTGACAGTTCCGTTAGCGTAAGCTAACTAGAACGATCTGACCTCTGACTTCTGGACATTCATTACTCAAAGATACTAAACAAAGTCTTTCCATAGTTCCGAACTTCCTTAAATCTTGGGTGATTTTCAAAAGCATGATTTGGATTATGCTCTAGCACAAACCAGCCACCTTCTTTTAGTAGATCATGCTCAAATATTTTATCGGGGATGGTGTTTAAAGTAGGTAAGGGGTAGGGCGGGCCTGCGAAGATGTAATCAAATTGTTGGGTTTCGCGTTTCATAAATTTGAATACATCACTCTTGACAATTCTTATGTGATCTTCTATATCTAAGGTGGCTGCTGTTTTTTTGACAAAAGCGACACAGCCGCCGAATTTATCAACATAAGTCACATCGGTACATCCTCTAGAAATAAATTCATAACTATGATTGCCAGTACCTCCAAAGAGGTCAAGCACTTTTAAGTCTTCAAAATCAAAATTATTATGAATGATATTAAATAGACCTTCTTTGGCAAAATCAGTGGTGGGTCGAGTAGGCCAGTTTTTGGCTGGTGGGAAAAATTTTCTTCCTTTGAATTGGCCTCCTATTATACGCATACATTGGTTTGAAATTATAAACCACATAGGTACATAGATCACATAGCTATAACCTACTATGTGATCTATGTACCTATGTGGTTAAAAAAAACTATACTAGTTTCTATTTTTTATTGCTCTTCAAACTGCAAAGAAACAGAATTAATACAATACCTCAAACCCGTAGGCTTTGGACCATCGTCAAATATATGTCCCAAGTGTCCATGACATCTAGCACAATGTACTTCTACACGGCGCATCCCATAGCTGTTGTCTACCTCTTCTTCCACATAAGAAGCCTCTAAAGGTTCATAAAAACTTGGCCAACCTGTTCCAGATTTAAATTTAGTATCTGAGCTAAAAAGTGGCAGTTGACATCCACCGCAGGTGTAGATGCCTTCTTTTTTATTATCCCAGTATTCGCCGGTAAATGCTCTTTCTGTGCCTTGTTTTCTTAAAACATAAAATGCTTCTTCAGATAACTCTGCCTTCCATTCTGCTTCTGATTTTTCTATTTTTTTGATGGTATCTCCTTTGGACGTTATTAGCGCAGATTTATTGACCATTGTTTTATTAGTAAGCGTTTTTGCTTGATTGCAAGAGAAGGCAAGGCTGATCGCTGCAAATAAAATTACAGCAAATAAGATTGATATATTTTTCATTATTCACTTTTTTTAATTTAACTAGTTCACCATCTGCCTCATTGGTAGCTCGACAGGTTAGTAGTAAAAAATTGTGTCTATTATATAACCAGTCCATTTCCAATTTAGTTCGAAGGCTTCTGTCGCTATAATGACAGGTAAATTAACGATAAGTAATGTTCATCACATTATTTCCTTCATTGCATTCCCAAATGCCTTGATAAGTATCGACAAACATTATTAAATAAGGCATATGTCGGGTCTTTTTTCTAATATCCACTTTGAATGTTCCTATATAGGATTCATTTGGTTGTAAGATACCTTTTTGATCTTTCAAGCCTTTTTCTATAAACGAGCCACCCAATATCATATCCCCCCTAGATAATTTGGCAGTTCCAGAAGCATACGCTCTTACGGCTATATTATCTTCAACTGATTTTTCTTCTCCAAATAGTGGGGCAGGGGCCGTGCCCTTATTGACGATTGTATAGGTAATTTCTGCGTACTTTTTCTTCCTCTTGGTCACACTAAAACTTTCAATGACCAAATCTGGGCATGCCTCTTCTCCAATATTACTGCCCCCCTTTTCTGAAAACTCTTCTTTTGTATTTTCGGTTGTTTCCTGTTGCGTTTGGGTAGGTTCTTCTTTTTTTGTAGGTCGTGCTACGTATTCTTCCCTTGTTGATTTAATTTCACTTTTCCCCACTTTCTTGACTCCCAAAGAGGTATTATAGGCCATTTGCCCAGGTTCTAGATTCAACTTTTGTTTTAATAATCGAGTTTTAATAGCATCAGACAGCTCCGAATAACCAACCTCTTCTAAAGATTGGTCTATATTTATAACTAGTTCCTGTGCTTGTTTGGAGGGCAAAACTACCTTATTCCTACCTGTATTAATAATAGTCCCTATTACCCTTAACAAATTTCCTTTTTCCTCTTTTATACTAATATTGACTAATTCTAGCCTGTAGCCACTGTACTGAATATTTTTTGGGGGCGTATTTTGTGTAGATGGGTTGGACGTTTGGCCGATAGATCTAGCCGTCTTTTTATTACAGGCAACAATATTCATTGTGGCAAAGGCAAGCAATACAAATAAAAGCAATTTTTGGTACGAATTCATTAATATTTCGTGTAGCTAAGGAGTAAGTAGATTTCTAATAATTCAATTTGTAAAACATGCAAAAATAGTACAAATATTGTGTTTTCGACCAAATTTGTAAAAATAATGGGGAACATTTGGCAACTTCGGCAATTCTTTCCATTTTGAGGACATAATAATTCTTATTCAAAACAAAACAAAAAACTGAATTTCGATGACTGGATTAGAAACTTTAGATTATTTGGTATTGGGCGGGTATTTTGCGATACTGTTCGCAGTAGCCGTATGGGTGATACTTCAAAAACAGGATGATACAGAAGACTATTTTCTTGCAGGTAGAGAAGCGGGATGGTTTGTGATTGGTGCTTCTATTTTTGCTTCAAATATTGGATCTGAGCATGTGGTGGGTTTAGCAGGTACAGGGGCAGAATCAGGAATGCCTTTAGCGCATTATGAGTTACACGCTTGGATTGTCTTGTTATTAGGTTGGTTCTTTTTACCCTTTTATATGCGGAGTGGGGTATTTACGATGCCAGAATTTTTAGAAAAACGATTTGATAGCCGCTCTAGGTGGTTTCTTTCTCTATTTTCCATTCTTGGATATGTACTGACCAAAGTCTCCGTAACAATATATGCTGGTGGGGTAGTGGTTTCTCAATTATTAGATATTCCTTTTCTATATGGTGCTTTAGGGACTGTTATTATAACGGGTATATATACAGTATTGGGTGGAATGCGGGCCGTAATATATACGGAAGCCTTCCAAACAGTAGTATTAATATTGGGTTCCTTATTTTTAACCTACAAAGGATTTGATGCAATTGGTGGTTGGGGAGAGTTACGTGCTACTGTTGGTCCAGATCATTTCAATATGTGGCGACCAATGGATGACCCAGATTATCCTTGGACAGGTCTATTGTTTGGTGGTACGATCGTGGGTATATGGTACTGGTGTACGGACCAATATATCGTACAAAGAACCTTGGCTGCACACAATATCGAGATCGGAAGACGAGGTGCTATATTTGGTGCTTACCTAAAGATTTTACCTATTTTCATTTTCCTGATTCCTGGAATTATCGCTTTTGCGTTGAAGCAGAAAGGAATCATTTCTTATGAAAAAAGTGATGAAGTATTCCCTGTATTAGTGCAGGCTTTATTGCCTACTGGTATCAAGGGGTTAGTAGCTGGAGGATTAATGGCAGCGTTGATGAGTTCCTTAGCTAGTGTATTTAATTCTAGTTCAACTTTATTTACTGTTGATATTTTCAAAAAAATGTATCCAGAATCTTCTGAAAAGAAGTTAGTAAATATTGGTCGATGGGCTACAGTCTTTGTTGTGATTTTGGGAATACTTTGGATACCGGTGATGCAGAAAATAGGTGGAGGTGTTTTATATAATTATCTACAAAGTGTTCAATCTTATATTGCCCCACCGATCACCGCTGTTTTCTTAATGGGTATTTTGTGGAAACGAGCCAATGCACAAGGGGCGATTGCTACCTTGTTTTTTGGTTTATTGGTAGGTACATTAAGAATTATAGCTGAGTTAACTGCGGAGACTGGCGGTAGTGGTGCATGGGCTTATTTTGCAAGTATTAATTTCGCACACATGGCCATATTCATGTTCTTAGGTTGTGTACTGGTGAATCTGATTGTTAGTTTGCTGACTCCTGCACCTGACGAAGGACAGATCGCTGGACTGGCATATGGAACGTTGACAGCAGAACAAAAAGCCGAAAATAAAGGTAGTTACTCTATGTTGGATGTAGCGGTGTCTATTTTATTAGTGGTGATTGTTGTATGTATCTTGTCTTATTTTACTGGATAAAATTAGAATCTATGAATATACAAAAGATACGACAAGAGATACCTTATTACGGAAATAAGATCTTCCTAAACAATGCAGGATCTTCCTTATCTCCAAATGTAGTTACAAAAAAGATTCAAGCATTTTTGCACCAAGAGGAATTATTTGGTGGCTATAAATTAGAAGATATTCAAGCGGCACAAATAGCGGCATTTTATAAGGAGACGGCTAATTTGCTAAACTGTAAAGAGCAAAATATAGCCTTTGCACATGATGCAACGGATGCGTACATCAAAGCACTTTCTTCTATTCCTTTTAAAACAGGGGATGTCGTTATCACCTCTTCGAATGACTATGCGTCTAATCAAATTCAATTTATTTCTTTACAAAAACGATTTGGAATAGTTGTAAAAAGAATTGCTGCTTTGAGTAATGGGGACATAGACAGGAATCATTTTCAAGAATTGCTTCAAGAGAAAACGCCTGTTTTAGTAGCTATCACACATATCCCGACTAATTCCGGGTTGATTCAAGATGTGGCTGCGATTGGAGAGATTTGCGAACAACATGGAATTTTGTATCTGGTAGATGCTTGCCAATCGGTGGGCCAAATAGTCGTTGATGTACAAAAGATTAAATGCGATTTTCTCAGCGCTACAGGTAGGAAATTTCTTAGAGGTCCGAGAGGAACAGGTTTGTTGTTCGTTTCTGATCGGATATTACAATCCAATATGGCCCCTTTATTAATTGATGGCTGGGGGGCAAAATGGACGGGCTTGAATCAATTTGAAATGAAAGCTTCTGCTAAGAGGTTTGAGACATGGGAGCGATCTTATGCACTAATAATAGGTTTAACAGAAGCGATTCGCTATGCCAATGAAATAGGAATGGATATTATTGAAGAACGTAATATCGAACTTCAAAGACGTTTAAGAGATAATCTCAGCACCATCAAAGGAGTTACCGTGTACGATAAAGGTAGCCGTCTTGGTAATTTAATCACTTTTAAAAAAACTGGTATTTCTTTGGAGGATTTAAAAGAACATTTAGATGATCATGAAGTATATTATAGCGTGAGTACTTTGGAATGGGGCTTGATTGATTTTAAGGAAAAAGGAGTGGAATGGGTGATTCGATTTTCTCCGCATTATTTTAATACGCTGGAGGAAATGGATAGGGTGGCGTCGATTGTTGCTGCGGTTTAAAATTTTTAAACAACTTCGACAAGTTTATCCAGATGGTTGACCGTTGTTTTTTTAAAATTTCAACTTCAATCTCAACTTCAACCTCAAAACGAGATGTTGACAGCCTGTTTTAAGGTCAACGTCATAATTTGAAGTTGAAGTTGAAATTGAGTTTGAAGTTAAAAGTGTCAACTACTTTTAGTCTTTGGATAAACTTGTCACAACTTCTTAAATAAAAATAGGTGGTAGCTTCATTGCTACCACCTATTTTTATTTAAATCGAAAGACTATTTGCTACGTTTATATAGCGTCTATAATTTTATTGAATGTAGGACTAGGCCTCATAGAAGCCGCTGCTTTTTCTTGATTAGGAGAATAGTACCCTTCGATGTCCATAGATACCCCTTGTACAGATTCTAACTCCTTAACAATGGTTGCTTCGTTGTCAGATAAAGCTTTTGCGATTGGCGTGAATTTCGCTTTTAAGTCGGCGTCATCCGTTTGTTTTGCCAATTCTTGTGCCCAGTACATTGCTAAGTAGAAATGACTCCCTCTATTATCTAATTCATTTACCACTCTAGATGGAGACTTTCCATTTTGAAGCAAAGAAACGGTAGCATTATCTAAAGCATCTGCTATTACTTTTGCTTTAGCATTTTTGTTGGTATTCGCCTCGTGTTCAAGGGAAACAGCTAATGCCAAAAATTCTCCCAAAGAATCCCATCTTAGATGGTTTTCCTTATTGAACTGTTGGACATGCTTAGGGGCAGAACCACCTGCACCCGTTTCAAATAAACCACCGCCCGCCATCAATGGTACAATTGATAACATCTTTGCACTCGTACCTACCTCTAGGATAGGGAACAAATCAGTGTTATAGTCTCTCAATACATTACCTGTAACAGAGATGGTATCTTGTCCGTCTTTCATTCGCTGGATAGAAACTTTTGTCGCTTCTACAGGAGAAAGAATTTTAATATCTAAACCCGTTGTATCGTGATTAGGCAGATAAGCATTTACTTTTTTTATTAACTGCGCATCATGTGCTCTGTCTTTATTCAACCAGAAGATGGCAGGAACATTAGTTGCCCTAGCTCTGCTAACAGCCAATTTGACCCAATCCTGAATAGGTAGATCTTTTACTTGGCACATTCTCCATATATCTCCTTCCTCCACATTATGCTCGATTAGAACGGTACCGGCATCATCAACTATTTGTACTTTACCAGCGGAAGGGATTTCAAACGTCTTATCATGCGATCCATATTCTTCCGCTTTTTGAGCCATTAAACCTACATTAGGAACCGTTCCCATTGTAGTAGGATCAAAAGCACCATTTTCTTTACAGAAATCAATTGTTGCTTGATAAATTCCAGCGTAAGAACTATCAGGAATTACTGCCTTTGTATCTTGTAATTTACCGTCTTTATTCCACATTTTACCAGATGCCCTAATCATTGCTGGCATCGAAGCATCAATAATCACATCACTTGGTACATGGAGGTTCGTAATTCCCTTGTCAGAATTAACCATAGCCAAACTTGGGCCTTCTGCAAAACACTTTTGTATTTCAGCTTCCACTTTTGTTCTTACAGCAGGATCAAGATTCTCCAAGTTAGACAATAGATTTCCGAAACCGTTGTTCACATTTACACCCGCTTCGTCCAATTCTTTGCCAAATTTTTCGAATACAGGCTTGAAAAATACTCTTACTGCATGACCAAAGATGATTGGGTCAGAAACCTTCATCATCGTTGCCTTCATATGTAAAGAGAATAATACACCTTTGGCTTTAGCATCTGCAATTTGTTCCTCAAAGAAAGTAACCAATGCTTTTTTGCGCATTACGGTACCATCTATAATTTCCCCTTCCAAAACAGGAATAGATTCTTTTAAGACAGTTGTACCGTTCCCACCTACTAGTTGAATTTTTACATGTCCAGCTTTAGCAATCGTTACTGATTTTTCATTGGATGCAAAATCATTTACGCCCATAGTAGAGACATGAGAAGTAGAATCAGCAGACCACTTACCCATTGAGTGTGGATGCTTCCTAGCATAAGCTTTTACTGGCTTTGGTGCTCTTCTATCTGAATTACCTTCTCTTAAGACAGGATTTACAGCGCTACCTTTTATCTTGTCATAAATTTCTTTTATGTGTTTTTGTTCCTCATCAATAGGGTCGTCAGGATAATTAGGTACCGCATATCCGTCTTCTCGCAACTCTGCGATAGCTTTTTTCAATTGAGGCACAGAGGCGGATATATTTGGCAACTTGATAATATTTGCCTCTGGTTTTTTTACCAATTGCCCCAATTCCGCCAAGGCATCAGGTACTTCTTGTTCTGGTTTTAAGAAGAAAGGAAAGTTAGCAAGAATTCTTCCTGCAAGGGAAATATCTTTTGTTTCAATTTCAACATCACACTGTTTGGCGAATGCCTTAACAATGGGTAGAAAAGACTTTGTTGCTAATGCTGGAGCTTCATCCGTATGGGTATAAAAAATCTTAGAGGCCATGTATTATTTTATTTTTATGTAGGCTAATAGTCTTAATTGTAAATGGAGAATTGAGAATACACTACTGGACATTGTTTAGAACAGAGAGCAGAGAAGAGAGAGTAGAGACGTATTTCGATTAGAAAACAACGAAATTTCGTCATTTTTTAAACGAAATCTGTCTCTACTCTCTGCTCTCTATTCTCTGCTCTTTA
>CAKZUM010000102.1 GCA_937921525.1 uncultured Saprospiraceae bacterium | reverse complement strand
AGTCAAAATCGTAATATATAATTCATTGAAAAATGCTTGGGGTCGATGGTTGAAGTTTGTAACTTCAACCTAATATGCTGCAAGTTTGTAACTTGCTTCCACCAATATATATTATAAAAACGACTTTTCGTTCGCCCTGTTACCTTACATTACTTAACGAAAAAACAAAATCAACTTAAAATGAAATTATTTCTACTCATTAGTGCTATCATTGAAATTATAGCGGGCCTTGCCCTTTTTCTAATTCCCGGTAAAGCAGCCAAACTTTCCTCTGACCAATATGCAGGTTTGACTTTCGGCAATATGTATGGGGCAGCGGCATTGGCCATTGGCTTTTTAGGACTTCAAGCTTGGCAAAACACAGATAATCTCGGTTTTATGCAAGCCTTCCTGTTATTCTTTATCGTATTTCATATTGGTGTTATGATGGCTGCTTATAAGGGATCGACTAGAGGAATGAAGGAGATGTTGCCTGCTGTTATTTTACATGCGGTATTGGCAGCGGCTTCGGCGTATTTTTATATGCAGGTACGGTAGTGTTTTTATAAGGAATCTTACAAAGTATTTGAGACTTGGGAAGATTTATTTCCATGAAAAAAAAGACTTCCCAAGTTGCAGAACTTTGTAAGTTTAGTCATCCGACGAGTAGGTAGAAAGGAACAAGTGTCCCATCAAAATTGCATCTTTGCGCTTTTATACCTGACGATAATAAGAATTTATGCCCACCAATCAAGATGCTGCTCTTAGGGAGAACATTTTAACAGATAATTTATGGCGATTGATGTTGACGATGTCATTGCCAGCAATCATTGCCATGTCTGTTAATGCGGTGAATACCTTTGTGGATGGCTTATTCGTGGGGCAGTATGTTGGTCAAAATGCCTTAGCAGCGATTTCTTTGGTCTTACCATTGACGATGATTACGAATGGTATTTCGGCACTGGTAGGAACGGGGGCTTCTTCTCTATTGAGTATTGCTATTGGTTCTGGTGACTTGGATATTCAAAAAAAGGTCTTGGGCACAATGACCTTATTATCTGTGATCTTCTCCATTGTTTTAACAATATTAGGTTGGTACTACGCGCCTAATTTGTTGGCGATGATGGGAGGTACTGGGGAGATTCAAGATTTGGGCGTCATCTATTATCGGATTATTTTAATCGGCTCTTTTTTTAGAATTTATGCAGTTGCTGCCAATGTATTGATCCGTGCGGAAGGGAAGATTCGGGAAGCCATGACTTACTCTATTATTACCACTTTAGTCAACATTGTCCTCAATCCAATATTTATTGTTTATTTTGATATGGGAGTGGCTGGTGCGGCTTGGGCTACTGTTGTGGCGATGATCGTATTTACGCTTTTTGATATGTGGTATTTTTATATAGGTAAGCGTACTTCCTATCCGATAGATTTAACGAGCTTTAGCCTGGAGAAAAAATTACTAAAACCCATTTTCGCAGTAGGCTTATCTGCCATGACTTTACAGGTAATGTTTTTTGTGCAGCAGGTAGTGGTCTTTCGCTCTATTGCGCATTATGGAACAGATTGGGATATTGCTTTTATGGGGGCTTGCTATCGAATTTTTTTGATTGCATTAGTGCCCGGGTTTGGTTTTGCTCAGGCGATGCAGCCCATCGTTGGTATTAATTATGGAGCGAATGCCTACGCACGGGTTAAAAAAAGTTTTAGAATATTTACCGTCAGTTATACTGTTTTTTTATTGCTGACTTGGGGATTTATTATGATTTATTCTAGAACGTCTCTAGGGTGGATGTTACCAGATGCTACTTTCTCCGATCAAGATATTTTAAACTTTAGAATGATGATGTCCTCCATGCCGATCTTTCCTTATTTTATGATGACGACTACCATGTTTCAGTCTATTGGTAATGCAAAGTTGGCGGGTTGGGCTACTGTTGGTCGAGAAATTCTTTTGTTTATTCCGATTGTTTTGATTCTTCCTATTTGGTTTGGGGTGCCTGGGATTTATGCTACTTTGATTCCTGTGAATGTGATTATGGTGCTGATTTCTGTTTGGATGGTGCGGCGGGAGTGGGCTAAGATGGAGGGATAGGTAGGATTTTTTGATCTGGATTTTTTAGATGTTGACTTGAATTAATAGGACTTCAAAATATACATAATTCAACGCGAATTTAGACAAGTTTATCCAGACAATTGGCATTAGTTTTATCACAGATTTAGGGATGAAGTAGCTTGATAAAACTAAGCAGACAAAGCTAGGGTTGTATTTTACCACATAGGAACATAGATCACATAGCATGCGACCTACTATGTGGCCTATGTACCTATGTGGTAAAATTGTCAACTACTTTTGTGGTATAGATAGTTTTGTCCTAATTCTCCATTAAAATCTTCTTCCAGTTTGACGACCAGAACTACTGCCTGAAGGGCCACTACCTCCCGTATTATTATCTAAGAATTTCCATCGGAAACCAAAACGAACGCCACTATCAAATGCAGGGTAACTGTAAACAGGATAGTCGAAAACAGGTGTAAAATAATCGTAAATATTTTGGACATTTATAAAAAATCGAAAATCTTTTATTTTAATATTAATGAAGGCATCTATAGTAGGGTAGAAGGCACGTTGAGCTTGATTTTGTAAAAAGAATTGTGCGGTGACGGGTTGAAAATTATTGGTAAAATAGGGCGTATTGATACGGACTTGTGCGCCTGCTTGGAAGTCCATTACTTTTTTAAATATTTTACCTTGATAGGACAGGCGATGAATAGAATAATAAGCAGGTAACGGTATAAATGATTGATTGCTATTTTGAAGGTAAATATCATTTTCTAATAAAAAACCTTTCCACCGAAAGTGATTTTTTAGACTTAATTGTAAAATGCTTACTTCGCTAGCAGCTTGCTGAGGCTGTGCTAATTCATTATAATAAATATAGTTGCTGATTAAATGGTATTGCCCTTTCAATGTTAGATTTAAAAAGGGAAAGGAATAGCTTGCCAAAAAGCTATTCTCGAACGTATTACTAAAATCATTTTTCCAAACTAAAGAATCGGAAACATACAATTGTTGTTGTAATAAATTTGGGGCATAATGTTGAGCGATCAAGCCTAGTTTCAATGCTCCTATTTTGGGAAGTGCCACTAGGGCATCCCCTTTGACATAGTAATCTCCGATTTGACCTAATATCCCTAAATGAGCACAGGTATTGATTCTTAACCTTGAAGATGGTGTGTAAGCAGCATTACCAAAAATAAATACATTCTGAAAGTTAGAATCTACTGGTGTTTGCTTTAAGGCGGTATAGGTATGTGTCAAGCCAACTTCTAATAAATCCTTTGTAGTCTTATTTTTTTCTGGTTTTCCCCAAGCGGTGGCTTGGCTTTTATTTTGTTGATAGGTCCTAATACTGAAAGTATTTTCAAATTCCTTGTATTCTAAAGATTGATTGATTCCCTGATTGGACTGTAGGAAATTACCGTAATAGGTACGCCCCAGATCACTTGATTCGTCAAAGAAATTATTGGTGTTTTTTCTTAGGTTAAGTTGATGGAATAAAGTGTATTTTCGATTTCTACTAGGTTGGTAATCTGTACTGTCTACAGTTATATTTCCTAATTCATAGTAGTGAGAATAAGTTAGTTCTCTTTGAAAATATCTTGATTCTCCTGTTGTGATGTTCACAGGTCGACCTATAGCTACCAAAGACTTTCTAAGATTTAAGGTATCTGAAAAATCCACCCCACCATTTTCTTTTTGCTGTATTTTACTGGTATTATAACTTAAAAATGCCTTGTATTTATCAGATGGAGAATGATACCAAGTATTTGCAACAAAGCTATTATTCTTACTCCTTTGATTCGTATAAATACCTTCATTATTAATGAGTTGATAATCGAGTGCCAAGTTGATAAGTGGTGCAATATTTTTACTGAATTTCACTTTGGTCAATAAAGCTTCCTGAGAATTACCTTGAGATACGGCCACATCAGAGTAGGCTTTTTCTACTTGGTAATATCGAATAGCTGTATTCTTAACTTTATAAAGATCGTAATTATTAAAACCTGCAGTAAATCCTTTATGGAATAGGGGTTGATAAACAATAGCTTGATGGGCACCGCCAAGATTTCCAGTGTTTACATAATCAAATTCTTGTAAACGTATAGGGTCATAAATATGAAAATTCTGGAAAGCAGTATCTGTTAATAAATATCGTTCTGAGGGGTTTTTTAAATTAAAATAAAATACATCTTTACTCAGCGTATCAGCTTCTATAGATAATTTTTGTTCTTTTTTACCGGAAGGACTATTTTGTTCTCCATCTGTGTAGTCTGTTGGGAATTGCGCATAAAGACTTGTACTAAAAAGGATGTTTAGGAATAGATAGCTTAGCGAGTAATTTTGAAATAAATAACTTCGGATTGATCCGATCACTTGTAGTGGTCGGATCAAGCTGTTCGTTTCATCCGACCACTGTAAGTGATCGGATGAATTCATGGGTTCACCTATTTTTTTTTTACATCCCACTATATAGGAGCATTTATACTGCATAGTTGTTTTAGAGTGGTTGTTGATTGGTCGAAAACTTTCCATCCGCATTTAATAAGGAATGGTTCATTAATAAATGTCGTTTTTATGCGCCGTTATTTTTTCTTTATGCAAGGCGAAAAACCAGCCCGAATGACTTCGGTCGGGCGGGCGTAGGCGATGCCTAGCATCGACGAGGCTTTTCAACATGAACAAAAGGGAAAGATTCG
>CAKZUM010000101.1 GCA_937921525.1 uncultured Saprospiraceae bacterium | reverse complement strand
TCCTTTGGCATTACAAAGAACAATACAGAATCTATCAAACCTAATATGGCTGGTATAATGAAAAATAAAGGTTCTATGCCAAGATGGGAAAAAGAAACATTTGAAAGTAAACCTATAAGAAAAGAGCCCAAATATAGAATCGCTTTATTTCGCTGACCTAAATAAAATCTATGTACACCAAATATCCCTAATAATAAGGCTAAAATAGCGGCAACATGCTTTTTCTTCATAATTGTCAATTCTTTAATTCTTTTCTAAATATAGATAAATCTTCTGAAAGTAAGTAACGGTCAAAAAATAACTTCCGCAACTTCAAGGGCTAAAATGATAGTTCCATTGAGGTAACTGCTCGTCAAAAGTTACGAAATCTTGAATATTCTCCTTAAAGAAAGGATCAACTTTTCTTTTGGTAGCATATTCCTTTTGGTTTATCATAACCTTTACTTCAAGCCCCGTTTTAGTTCGGGTCAATTCCGCACGTTCTTTGACAATTTGGATATTATGAAAAATAGTTCCTTCCCATGCTCGATGTACATGGCAGAATAGTCGATGTTCTATTGGATTCCATTTAGAGCAATAAGGAGGATAATGCGCCACTAAAATATTTATGTCAAGCAGTTGAGCTAATTTGTATAGGTCTTGCTTAACGATATAGTGACTAGCATTATTAGAACCACCTCCGTCGCAAAGCAGCAACATCCAATCGGCACTAGGATATTTCCATTGTAAGGTATCCTGCCACCAGTAGGTAAGATTATCACAGAGAAATTCGGATGTATCCTTGCTAATGCCTAGGGATAAATACCCAAAGTTATCAGCAAGATCATACAAGCCATGAGGAATAACAATACCACTTGCTAGAGAGCGAAAGTCATGGTCATTTACTAAGCGATGCTTAAAATCATAGTAGCTACCATCTCGGAAAAAGTTGCCTAACAGTTCTTTATGCTTTACGTCCATACTGAATACAGGTAATCCAGCATTTAGAAAATGAGCCTTCAGATCAGCTATCTTTTCAAATTGCTCATTACGAAAAGGAACTTGTTTAGCACTAACTGCTTTAAGATAACTCCGTCTTCTTAGACCTGCATTACTCAATAATTGCTGAACAATGTAGGGAGAAACAGTATAGTCCTTATTGGCTAGTTTCTCTTGTATCTCGTTAGATTTTAACCCTACCCATTTAACGGAATCATCTTGTGGCTTTCCTGCTGTGTAGTCTTCTATCACCTCAGCGAATACCTTAGTTAGTTCTGGTTGCGTAGAGAGTTTTTTTTTCGACCTCCACCTTCTTGACGAATACGTCCATCTGGTAGGCGATCACCTGATAAAACTTCTTGGCGACCTCTACTAATCGTATCTCTATCTACTTCAAAGGATTTACTAACGGCAGTAATGCCTCCATATCCTAGCTTGATGGCTTGTATGCCTAAAAAGTGACGCTTTTGGCGTTCATTTAAGCTCTTATAGAACTCTTTCTTTATATCTAAATTATCAATTTCCATATTTCTAACTTCTTAGAAATATCGTACCAACTTGCGGAAATTATTTTTTCAGCGTTACTAAGATGTTAGAGCCAATAATTGCTCTAATTACTTTTATATCTCTACTGAAATCATTTAGTTGTAATGGGTACATATGTAGTTACCCCAAAAAAAGAGACCACGAGTTAAGACAATAAAATTCCCTTAACTTTGTGTAAATGAGACGAAGAAAATTCACTGCAAAATTCAAAACAAAAGTTGTTTTAGCTGCCTTAAAAGAGAGTGCAGGATTGAGTGAGTTAGCTCAAAAATATGAGTTAGCTCCTACGCAAATTAGTAAATGGAAAAAAGAATTTTTACAAGGAGCAGAAAGCGTATTTAGCACAGGTTCTTCATCGGGTAAAAGCGAAGCCGAAATAGAACGAGATCAACTGTTGCAGACTATCGGAACGCTCAAAGTAGAGAATGATTTTCTAAAAAAAGTTTGCGCTAATATCTTTATCTAAACGTCGTCAACTAATTGATTCTAGTGCTAAATTAAGTCAACGATCACAGTGCCGTTTATTAAGTTTAAATCGTTGTGGACTGTACTATGAAAATAAAGGAGAAAGTGCCTTGAATCTAGAATTAATGCGCTTAATGGATGCCCATTATTATGAACATCCCTATAAAGGTGCACCACGGATGTACGTCTGGTTGAAGCAAGATAAAGGCTATGAAATAAGCCTAAATCGGGTCGAACGCTTATACTATAAAGTAATGGGCTTACGGGCAATTTCACCAGGGCCACATACCTCAAAACGACATAAAGATCACACGGTGTATCCATACTTGTTAAGAGGGGTGTCTATAACGCATTCTCAACAGGTTTGGGCAACGGATATTACCTATATGCCACTCCCTAAAGGATTTATGTATTTGACGGCTGTAATAGATCTTTATAGTCGCTTTGTGCTACACTGGTCTTTGTCCAATACAATGGAAGCGGAATGGTGCACAGATTTGATAAGAGAAGCGATAGCCTTGCATGGTTGTCCAGAGATTTTGAACACGGATCAAGGGGCACAATATACCAGTGATGTTTTCAGTCAATATGTATTGAGTCGAGGTATTAAATTGAGTATGGACGGCAAAGGCAGAGCTACAGATAACGCTTTTATAGAACGTTTATGGCGAACTGTCAAATATGAAAATAGTCGATTTAAGGACTATCAGAATGGCACGACCATGTTTCTAGGATTAGAGAAATTTATGACGTTCTATAACACGATTAGAAGGCATTCTTCTATTGGAAATAAACGCCCCAAAGAAGTCTATGAGCAGAGTGAAAAAACGCTTATAACCTCTTTGAAATAGTGGTTATATTTTATGCTTTTTTGGGGCTTAGAAAATATTCTGCAAAAGCATTGTTTACCACGATTACCACAGCATTAGAAGCAGCAAGAAAAAAATTTTTAAAGATTTTTTACTTACTACTTCTATGCCATGGAAATGTGGAAAACAGATCAGTGGTTAATCCTAGAAAACTATAGTAATCATTGATCTTTTAGAACTATTTTTATTAACGAAGGAATATTGTTAGGTGGTCTAGCGTATTGGGGTAAGAACACATATTTTCTAGTTTTGAGTCTTTAAATATTTTTCACAACTCAAAACTACTTCACTACTTTACTTTTACTCTTGACAAAAAAGTAAACAAAAGTTTAATAAATCAGAAGTGTTATAATTTATTTTTAACTGTAAAACTTTAATAATCAATGTTTTAATATTTAGATCTGTCTTTAATTAGTAAGTTTTTATTACAGGATAATATGATACTTACTTACGACCTATTTTTATTCTAAATAACGCCTATATTACAATGAGAATATTAAAAGAACTCGTACAAGTTGTTGAAAATATCAACTTAACTTCAGCAGAAATTATAACATCAGATAACAAAAGAAAGTCAAAACTTCAACAATACTATAAGAAGATATTGACAGGAGAATTCCAGACAGATGCAGATGCTTCTCAATTCTTTTATAATGACGTTCCTAGCGATTCTAGATATAAAAGTTTAAAAACTAACTTTCGCCAAATACTAATCAATACGCTTTTCTTTTATAAATCAAAGGAAAAAGCAAATGACTATTTAGAAGCAACTCTTTATTGTTCAAGAAATTTACTAGCAGGTAGAATACTTATAGCGCTATCCTCAAAAAATGCTGGTATTGATTTATGTCAAAGAGTATTAAGAAGAGCTTTAGAAGTAGAACATTCAGAATACATTGTCGCAGCAAGTAAAGATCTGAGACTAGTTATGAGTGCAAATCAAGGAGATACAAAAAAATTCAATTACTATAATGATCTATATAAAAAACATAAAACTATTTTAGATGCTGAAAGCCTAGCTGAAGAATATTATAGTTTATTGATATTACCATATGCGAAGAGTAAAGAAAAAAGAGAAGATACTTCTCCATTAGCAAGAAAATACTATGAACAACTTTCTCTATTATTAGAAAAATATACTTCTCCTCGTTTACATATGTTTGGACGAGCCATTGAGGTAATTAGCTATCTAGCTATAAATGACTATCCAACGGTCATTAAACTATGTGAAAAAGCTTACAAATTCTTTAACCAAAAAGAATATAATTATTACACTCCTATTAAATTATTTGCCCACCAAGAACTAATCAGTTGTATTCAATTAAAAAACTATCAACAGGGAAAAAAAGCAATAGAAAAGACTTTCAGTATTACAAGGCCAGGAGTGAAAAATTGGTATTTTAATCAAGAATTATACTTAGTACTTACACTCCATTCTAAAGAATATAATGAAGCTTATCATGTATTGCATAAGGTAATCAATAGCAGGAATTTTTCAAAAACTGTCCCTCATATCAAAGAAAGATGGGAGATACATAAGATATATATCTACTTTTTAATTTATATCAAAAAGATAACGGTTGTTGAACAACAAAAATTTAGAATAGGAAAATTTCTAAACAGCGTACCTACTTATTCTAAAGATAAACGAGGTCTAAATATTCCTATCTTAATCGCTCAGCTTCTTTTTATGATCGTAAAGAAGGATTACGATCAGGCCATAAATAGATTTGAAGCTATTAAAAAATATGTCTCTAGATATGTGAGTAAAGAAAGGAACCTCCGTAGCAATTGCTTTATCAATATGCTCTTACAAATTCCTAACTCTAGCTTTCATAAAGCAGGTGTAATTCGTAAAGCTCAAAATTATTATGATACTTTACTCGCCACTCCTTTAGATATAGCTGGGCAATCCCATGAAATAGAAATCATACCCTATGAAGATTTATGGGAATTTATTTTGGAAAGCTTGGAGACGAAACGGTATGATAGGAGATGATTTTCAATCCTTTTTTGTAAACAATTTATGATTAGAAGTACAACGGTTTTAATAAGCTCCAATTAAATATAAAATGAGTTTAAAAATTTCTATACTAGAATTTGGAAACATAAACACTCCAGATATATTTTTAGAAAGTTTTTTTTGCTGTTTTTTGCTATCTACGCTCTTATTTTTTCTAAACAACGCCTAAAATAAATGAGAATATTAAAGGAATTGACTGAGATCATTAAAGATATTAACCTCTCTTCAAAAGATTTTCTAACAACTGATAACAAGAAGAAATCAAAACTCATTCAATATTATGAGAAGATAGTAGCTGGCGATTTTCAGACGGATGAAGATGCTGCCCAATTCTTTTACAGTGATACATCAAGTAATTCTAAGTATAAAAATTTAAAATATAATCTTCGTAACGTATTAATTAATACACTATTCTTTTACAAACCAAAAGACAAAGCAAATGACTATTTAAATGCTGTTATTTACTGTTCTAAGAATATAAACGCTGGTAGAATTTTAATGAGCTTATCTGCGAAAAAGACAGGTATAGATTTATATCAAAAAGCTTTGAAAAAAGCTTTAGAATTTGAACATGCGGAGTTCATTGTAATTGCAAGTAAACAGTTAAGGCAAGCCGTAAGTATAAATATAGGAGATGAGGGAAAATTTAATTATTATAACGATCTTAACAAGAAATACAAAGCTATTCTAGATGCTGAAGATCTAGCAGAAGAATACTACTCTCTGCTTATTTTACCATATAATAAAAGTAAAGAAAAAAGGGAGGATACTCATGATTTAGCAAAGAAATATCATGCTAAGCTTTCTCCATTGTTAGATAAGTATGATTCTCCTCGTTTGCATATGCTTGGGAGGCTTATTGAAGTTATATCTTATTTAGCTGCTAACGATTTTCATCAAGTTATTAAATTATGCAAGAAAGCTCGTGATTTTTTTGCTTCTAAATCCTATAGATACAATACTCCTATAAGAATATTTGCTCATCAAGAATTAGTTAGCTGTATCCAGTTAAAAAACTATGAACAAGGTAGAGAAGCTATACAAGTGTCTTTAAATTCTACAAAAAAAGGAATTCATAGCTGGTATACTCATCAAGAATTACATCTAATGCTTGCCCTCCATTCAAAAGAATATAATGAAGCTTATCATGTATTGCATAAGGTAATCAATAGCAGGAATTTTTCAAAAACTGTCCCTCATATCAGAGAAAGATGGGAGATACATAAGATATATATCTACTTTTTAATTTATATCAAAAAGATAACTGTCGTTGAACAACAAAAATTTAGAATAGGGAAGTTTTTGAATAGTGTTCCTATTTACTCCAAAGATAAGCGAGGATTAAATATTCCCATATTAATCGCTCAGCTTCTTTTTATGATCGTAAAGAAGGATTACGATCAGGCCATAGATAGATTTGAAGCTATTAAAAAATATGTCTCTAGATATGTGAGTAAAGAAAGGAACCTCCGTAGCAATTGCTTTATCAATATGCTCTTACAGATTCCTAATACTAGCTTCCATAAAGCAGGCGTCATTCGTAAAGCGCAAAAATATTACGATACCTTACTCGCTACTCCTTTAGATGTAGCTGGACAAGCCGAAGAAATAGAAATTATACCCTATGAAGATTTATGGGAATTTATTTTGGAAAGCTTGGAGACGAAACGGTATGATAGGAGATGATTTTCAATCCTTTTTTGTAAACAATTTATGATTAGAAGTACAACGGTTTTAATAAGCTCCAATTAAATGTAAAATGAGTTTAAAAATTTCTATACTAGAATTTGGAAACATAAACCCTCCAGATATATATGCTCATCACCTTTTAAAATATTGATAGTTTCCCCTTTCGCAAAACGATAAGCGTCTGAGGGGGAACTGCCTTCACGCTAGTGAACTCGATGAACTACTCTAAGTCATTACTACTTCAAACTCCGAACTAAGCCAGGCAAACTCAACAACGGCCCGATAGCCAAGATTCCTAGCAGCCATATCGGAGCAATAGCATCCATCAGGTTTGTCAAAAATTGGATACTAAAAACAGTAATAGCAAAACCTAGACAGTTGACAATCGTTAGTGCTGTACCTTTAATTTTTGGTGGTGCATTTTGTGCAACTAAGGTGGAGAAAAGAGGAGAGTCCATGACGACCATTGCCCCCCAGAATAGCAAAAACGAAACTAATACAATGGGAGAGGCAAAGAAAAAGATTAAGGGAGAAAGTAGACAACAACTACCAGAAAGGGTAAGTGCTAAGGTAGCTATCTTTAGAGTGCCGTAACTAGCGGACAAATGCCCACCTATCACGCAAGCGACTCCACCAATGGCAATAATGAGAAAAGAGCAAAAAGGAATATGGAGGCTACCTTCTCCGAAGGTAGTTAGGATGAAAGGAACGAAAGTCCAAAACGCATATAGCTCCCACATATGTCCAAAATACCCAAAGGCAGCGGTGCGGAATTTTTTATCCTGAAAGACTTTAAAACAAGCGGTCAAGTCTGTTTTTGTACCAGCTTTTCGATAAGGTCCAGCGGGTACTAATAATAGCATCATGAGTCCCCCTAAAAAGGCTAGAGCAGCGGTAATATAAATGACAATCTTCCATTCTAGTGTTTCGGCAAATACTTGTAGTAAATGCGGAAAGGCAGTTCCAAATACTAATGCTCCAACTAGCCAGCCTAATGACTTTCCTAAACCTGTTTTGTAATAATCGGCAGCTATTTTCATGCCCACAGGATAGATACCTGCTAAGAAGAAGCCAGTAACAAAACGTAAGGCTAGTAAGGTGCCAAAACTATTTTGTTCCCATGATATACCCATATTGGCAATACTGCCCAAGACGGCGCAAGTAAAAAAGATCTTAGAAGGTGGAAAACGATCCGCAATCGTTAACAATGCAAATACCAAAGTACCTGTTATAAATCCTAGTTGAATCACTGAGGTTAGATGGCCTAATGCACTATTTGGTAAAGTGAATGCTTGAACTAAATCATTCATAACGGCATTGCCTGCGAACCATAGAGACGTACAGCAAAATTGGGCTAATACTATAGTGGGTAATATATGTTTGGGTGGTTTTACTTCCATTATGTTCGTAAATAGGAGGCCCCGTTTATATCTAATATTGCTCCTGTCATAAAAGTAGCACCTTCACTAGCAAAGAAAAGAATACCATTGGCTACTTCCTCTGGATGTGCCACTCGACCCATTGGGCTTTGGTTGCGAACGGCATCGCCATCAGGACCATCCAATACGGCTGCTGCCATATCTGTAGATACAAATCCCGGAGCTACGGTTCCTATGGAGATATTATATTTTCCTAAGGCTTGTGCAAGTGATTGTCCCATCGCATTCATGCCTGCTTTACTAGCGCCATAGGCGGGTTGTTGTGGCTCTCCTCGGAAGGCACCTCTGGAAGAGACGTTGATGATTTTTCCGCTTTTTTGTTGGATCATGTATTGAGCTGCACAGTAGATCGTATTAGATACTCCTACCAAATTAATCTGTAAGGTGCGTTCCCAATTTTGTTGCCAAATGGCGTAGTCAACTTCGTCGATAGGATGGTATTCAAACACCCCTGCATTATTCACCAGAATATCTATTCTACCATAATGAGAGACTACCTTATCCACCATATTTTTTACGGCAGTTGGATCTGCAATATCTGCTGGAACTAATAAATGATTATTACCATCTAATAGGGCTAAGGTTGCTTCTGCGGCAGTTTTGTTGGATCTGTAATTGATGGCGACTTGCGCGCCTTTACTGGCGAAGGCAATAGCAGTGGCTTTTCCTATCCCTCTGGACCCTCCAGTGATTAGGACTATTTTATTATCGAATCTCATGAATCTTTACTAAATAGATTTTTTTTACCACATAGGTACATAGACCACATAGTAAAACTTGGCTATGTGACCTATGTATCTATGTGGTAAAAAATAATAAATCTATGCGTTTCTAAATTTACTCTTCGTTCATAGATAACTCCCCGCGCTTCCCATATTGAAAACTCATATACCCAATGAGCATTTCATCAAAAGAAAAATCACCCCAATGAACTGTTTTGCTAGGGTCGGGATTAAAGCTGTTTTTATCAGAATTATCGAAGGCGGCGTCTACTACGATTTTTGTACCTGCTGGTAGAACTTTTGGATTTTTTAAATTATAATAGCGTTGCCAGTTAAAACTATAGTTCGGTACATTCAATAAGACTTCTTTTTCCCCGCTAGGGTAGACGGCTGTATACTTCATACTCTTGCCTCTAAAGTGCATGTGTGGAGCCAAACCAAACAAAGTAATTTCCTGATCAAATACTTTAGTCGTCTGATTTCTATAAGTATCTTCATTAGGTGGAATAAGAATCTCAAAGTTGGATGGACCGGCGATTAAGAATTCTTTTGCTGGTTCTTTGTCGGTGTAATAAATACCGATTTTGGATTGGTCTACTTCCTCCTTGCCATTGGTGGTATAGTGTAATTGGAAATGTAATTTCGATCCTTTTGGTAAGACTCGACCTGTATTTTTTGGAAACTTTTCTACGTCCAAACCACCTGGTGCCCAAGAAGCAAATACTCCATCTAACCATGGACTTACGTTTCTATTAATTGGCTCTTTAAATCCATCTGGATAAATGACACTCACTAATAAATGATGTAAGACGGCCTTGTTGTCTGGCTTCACTTGTATAGCGGTTGCCCAAACATCTTTGTCCAATCCAACTTCAAATTCTTGGTAGCGATAATCTATGATTCCAGTAGCTGGAATTTTTTCTTCGTTTAAAGTAATTTCCCAATCTGGTTTACCGAGTGCCCATTCATCTATTTTAGGCTGATAAGCTTTTAGAGGATCATTCTCTGAATCTTTTACTGCACCTGCATCTATCCAATGAACTAAAGTTTGCAGTTCTTCATTGGTAATAGATAGGTCATTAGCAAAGTG
>CAKZUM010000100.1 GCA_937921525.1 uncultured Saprospiraceae bacterium | reverse complement strand
GTTACCAAATAAGGAAATACTTTATCTCCGTTATCTAGCCCAGGGTATAAAGACAAAGCCATCGCCCCCGGAATCACCATGATAAATAATGGAATCACTTTAAGAAAACCTGCTAAAATCAAACCCCATCTAGCATGGTCCAACCCCTTCGCACCTAAAGCTCTCTGTATAATATATTGATTCGTAGACCAATACCAAAATCCTAAAAAGGGTACCCCCATCAATAGTCCGGGCCAAGGCAACCCTTCATCATCCAATGGACGAACGACTGAGAAGTGTCCTTCTGGTGCAGAAGCTACTACTTTTGCCCAATCAAAATCTAATTTCGCATACAAAATATAAGTCATTACCGTACAACCAACTATCAGTATAACTGCTTGTAAAGCATCCGTATAGACCACCGCTTTCAAGCCTCCAAAGGCAGTATAAGTACCTGCAATCAAGGCTAATCCAACAGCCGTTTGCCACAAACCTAAATCTGGAAAAAATGCCTGAATCACTAATGTCCCTGCATATAATCCCCCCGCTGTTTCCACCATAATTGTCGCAAAAATAGACACCGCTGAAAAGAATAATTGGGAACGTCGATCAAAGCGTTTTTCCAAATACTCTGGTATAGTAGTAATCTTCGACTCCAGATATAAGGGGATAAATATTAATGCCGCAATAATCAAAGGAATACCCGACATCCATTCGTACACCGAGTTCACGATACCCGTAGTGTAAGCCGCGCCCGTCAGACCTATAATAGTAGAACTAGAAATGTTAGAAGCAAATAAGGAAAGTCCAATTAATCCCCATCCAAATGATCGCCCTCCAAGAAAATAATCTTCTCCTGTCTTAGTGGATTTGGCAATCCACAACCCTATGGCGATAACGACTACGAAGTAGGAAATAACAATCCCAATATCAATATTGGAAATGGAAACGGCTGTTTGTTGTAGCTGCATTGTTTATTTTCGTTTTTGTTTTGATACCTTTTTTTATCAGAGGTCAGAGGTCAGATCGTTCTGGTTAGCTTGCGCTAACGGAACTGTCAGAGGTCAGATATATGATGTTGACTACGTTACTTCTATTTTTGACCTAATTTTACCACATAGATACATAGGTCACATAGTATGACGTATGGCTATGTGATCTATGTACCTATGTGGTAAAATACAATCCCAGCTTTGTCAGCTTAGTTTTATCAAACTACTTCATTCCCAAATTTGTGGTAAAACTAATTAATATCAATGTTTGGATAAACTTGTCAAAAAAATTATTCTATTTCAAAATAACCAACTTTTAGTCTCTAATTTCTATTTCTTCTTCCGAATCTTTATAATCCCATTAGGTGGCACTTCCAAAGAATGGACACCTGCCTCAAATTTTATTTTATCTTTATAGTCTACATTCCCCATGCAGTCATAGATGGTCAATTTGCATTTTCCTAAGTCGTAGTCTAATTCAAAAACCACCTGTTCTGATAACTTTCCATTGACCAAATCAATTTTCTCAAAATCAGAATCTATATATACGATATGATCTTCATAAACTCCAAAGATCACTTTTTCCTCATCCGAAGCAGATAATATCGGATAATTCGATAACGGTGCATAAGGTACAAAATCTCCGTGTAATAATATAGCACTATTTTTTGCACAGTATTTCGTATAGAAATCTATCATCTGCAAATGATGCTTGGGCACTTCATTCAGACGAACTGATAATTGGGGTACAGAAAATATAATATTTGAAAATTGTAAAGCTGCTACGTCAACTGGTTCCTCTGGATGCCAAGTAATCATATCTGAATGTACCTCTGTATTTCCACAGATCATTTTTACGTCTGTCGTGCGAAGGCGATTTCCTACACTATCATTGGGGCAGTCAAAGGCCCGAAACATATTGCCAAATTTTCGCATGGCAGGGCCGATATACTTTTGTCTAAATTCTATTAAGACATCTGGTTTTATTTTCTTTAACTGTGTCATTACATCTGACAGTAAGCGATCAACTGCCATATCTACAGACGCATAATCTCTACCGTTTGCTTTCGTCAATTCTGTTTCTGGGTAGGTTTTAAAATCATCAATAAAATCTAATTTTAAACCATCTAGATTCCAGTCAATCAATGCAGAAGCGTACTTATTAATCAGATAGGCTCGAACCTCTGGATAACGAGGATCAAAAACAGGTGCCCAAGGATGATTTTCTGTTAAAAACTTTCCTTTAAACTGCTGATAGGCTTTTGATTTTACCCCACAAAATGGGACGGAGTACCAAAACAAACATTTCATATTATAGGAATGTACTGCTTTGACAAATTCGGAAGTCTCAGGGATCCGATCAGGCTCCCAATCGCCCGTATAATCATAGCCACGCCCCCCATCCATTGTCTGCCAACCATCATCTACCACAATCACTTTATACCCCATTTCAGAAGCCTTCGCACATTCTGCTAGTAACTCCTCTGGTTCAAAATTTTGATGGTATGAATACCAAGTAGAGTATAAAGGATCACTTGCTGCTTTAGGAACATCTGCTGGTTTTAGATGCGCATAAGAAGCCCACCAATCTCCAATCTCCGCCAAAGCTTCTGAGAAATGAATATCTCGTTGGTCTATTCTAATTTCCGCTTTATAACTTGTAGTTAATGGCATTTTTTCTAAGAAAAAACTGACCGTACAATACACATGGTCATCCTCTTCTCGAATAGGTGCTTCCAAGCCCATTGTATTGATCACATCTGAACAAGCAACAGCAATCACATTCTCGTCTTCATGTCCAAATAAACTAATGATCGGTGCATTTACAGAAACTCTAGATAACACGCTAGGATGTTCCCAGTCAGCTCTCAATCGCTTTTCATAAAGATGTCCAGTCCCCCACTCTCCTTTGATATTTACAGAAGGCAAACGCCATTGAACTATCAGTCCTTTAGGCAACTCGGAAGGGGTATCACTAGTTAATTCTAAAGCATATTCTTTTAGACCTAGGCGATCACTAACTTTGGTTAGACTTGCCTTAAATGCACCTGTATCCCCAAATATTTGTGGTTCTCTCGTTACTTCAATAGTTCTATCTAATACCTTCATAATTATTGTTTTATTTAGAAGTCAGCGGTTAACGTTTACTAAACTTTGAAAGTTTAGTAAACGTACCTAACCTCCTGATAAACGTCTAGTTATCAGCGTTATAAGCCTGACCTCTGACAGTCCTGAACATTTTTAGAATAGAGAGCAGAGAAGCGAGAACAGAGATAGATTTCGTTTAAAAAACTATGAAATTTCGTCATTTTTTAAACGAAATCTGTCTCTACTCTCTGCTCTCTATTCTCTGCTCTTTAAAATGTCCAATAGTGTAACAGTCCTATAAGGACGATCTGACCTCTGACTTCTTCATTATGCTATCGCCATTTCCTCTTCATAATAATGCGTCGCATCATATATCAATTCATCCAACAATTCAAACTCTTGCGTCAATCGTTGTAAATCCCAATTTAAATAATTTTGTAAATCGGACATCACCGCTTCTTTAATTAAAGCGATACTTTCAATATTAAAATATAATCTACCAGTACGTCTCACAAAAAAATCTGCTGCTCTATTCACCATTTCTTCGTGCACGGCAAACCAAACTTCAGCTCTCGCTAGTCCCACCTCTGGGGCATCACTTTTGAACTCTTTTAATTTATTTAAAACAATCTCCGCTTGCTTCCCATATACCGTTCCTAAGTACCAACCATAGTAAGGGTCTAGGCCTACTTTTTTCATTCGACTACTTAAGTCTTTTATATATGCCTCCACCCCATCTGCATCTTTTAAAGATTCGGGGGTTAATGGAATATTTTTCGTCTTGCAAGATTCGCTATTAGTATCAATTTGATCGACTACTAAATCTACGATGCGCTGCGCCATTTTTCTATAACCTGTCAGCTTACCTCCTGCAATGGCAATTAGGCCTGAGTCTGAAATAAATATCTCATCTTTTCTAGATAATTCCGATGGTGATTTTCCGTCCTCATGAATCAATGGGCGCAAGCCTGCCCAATTAGAAACAACATCGTCTATTGTCAAATTAATATCTGGGAAGGCGCCATTTACAGCATTCAAAATATAATCCGCATCTGCTTTAGTAGCGATCACTCTATTTAAGTTTCCCTTATAAGTAGTATCTGTGGTTCCAACATAGGTAGTCTTTCCTCTTGGAATCGCAAAAACCATTCTTCCATCAGGAATATCAAAATAGACGGTATGCTTTAAAGGTAACTTATGATGCGGCATTACGATATGAACACCCTTCGTTAGATGTAATCGCTTTCCCTTTAGGGATTTATCCTTTGCTCTTAATTTATCCACCCAAGGGCCACCAGCACCTACTACTTTTGTTGCTTTGATATTAAAAGTGGTATTCGCCAATTCATCTTTACAGATGACACCGACTACCTGCCCTTCTTCGTATAAAAAATCAACAACCTTAGAATAGTTGGACACTAATGCACCATGACGGACGGCTGTCTTGGCTAGTTCAATGGTCAATCTTGCATCATCCGTTCTGTACTCTGCATAGAAAACACCTCCTTTCAATTTAGAGTCGTCTAGCAGTGGTTCTATCTTTAAGGCACCTGCTTTATCGACCATCTTTCGCCGATCATCTCCTTTTACATTCGCCAGTATATCGTATACTTTTAAACCGAACGATGCCAAATAATAACCATAGCTACCATTTTCAACAATCGGCATCAACATCTTTTCTGGTAAAACAATATGCGGAGCCAAGCGGTGAACAATTGCCCGTTCTGTACCTGTTTCCCGAACTAGTGCAATATCTAATTGTTTTAAATATCGAAGACCACCATGTATTAGTTTGGTAGATTTACTACTAGTACCAGATGCAAAATCCTCTTTCTCTACTAGTGCCGTTTTCAATCCTCTAGAGGCAGCATCTAAGGCAATTCCTGTACCCGTTGCACCACCACCAATGACGAGTACATCAAAAGTCTGCGTTTGTAAATCTTTCAATAATTGAGGTCTGTTTAAAGCAGACATAACATCATAGCTCATGGGCATTCTGTATTTTTATGAATAGTTGTAAACTATCCGAATTATTACCAACCATTATCATTTGCTGACCAGTAGATAGTTGAAGTTGCGCTAAACTCTTGGCGTCCTTATCTGCGACCAATCCTATTGCCCCACCTCTTTTTACCGCAAATGATCCTGTTCCATCTCCGTCTAATAAAGCACCTGTAAAAGCATCATAATAACCGATTCCAACTTCCGTAGAATAGCTATTACCAATTGCTAAAGCATCCAGCCAGCCATCTTCATTAAAATCGTCAATCAAAAAATCATTAATGGGTGCAAGCTGCAAATCTAAAGATAAATCATGTAATTCAAAATCGCCTGCTCCTTTGTTTTCTATATAGGTGCTTGCAAAACGTTGACATTGAAGAACTTGTGTCCCATTTAACTCTTCTTCTGTCAATAATTTTTCAAATGTAGCATCCGCATATTCTTTATAGGTATTAAAACGCAATTTAAAAGGGGCTATCTGCGCTACTAGCTGATCTCTTGATGGAACTGCGTATTCTATTCCATCAATATACTGACATAGAATGGGGTCTAAGCTACCGTTCTTATCAAAATCTTTAGCATACAAACACAAAGGCTTCTCCTTTGAAGCGGTGTGATTAGTATTTAATCCCAAATTACCTGCCAGATAATCCATATCACCATCTTGGTCAAAATCGGCTTGTTTTATAACCTCCCACCACCCTGAAGAATGTGGAATTTTTATTGGTTCTTTTTGAAGTACGCCTTGTTCATTTTTAAATATCGTAATAGGCATAAATTCGCCTGCTAGTATCAAATCTACATCTTCATCCTTATCATAATCTGACCAAAGTGCACTAGTCACCATTCCTACTTTTGACAAAAAAATTGGCGTATCATCTTTAAATATTCCACCTTCATTTTCTAACAAATAACTAGTAGGAGTTGAAGGATATTTACCGGGCATTACTCTACCCCCCACAAATAAATCAATATCTCCATCTTGGTCATAATCTGCTGCCGCAATACTAGAGGTGCTGCTTGGCATTGATGGTAGGGCTTTTTCTTCTTTTAAAAAATTACCTAATCCATCATTCAAGTACAACCTATCCTGATACACTTTCATCGTTGCAGATAAAAGTACACCTCCACTAGCAACATATAAATCCAAGTCTCCATCTTGATCGACATCTATCAACTGACAAGCAGTATCTTCTTGCCTTATATCTTGACCCAATACTTGTTGAACAAAAGTTCCATCGGCTGATTGCACATAAAATACACCACTGCTACCTGAAGCACCACCTATATAAAAATCCTCTAAGCCATCGCCATTAATATCACCAACTGCTATGGAGGGGCCTTGCTTAGAATGCTGATGAGGTAATAATAACTGTGTTTTAAAATCTACCTGCTGATCTTCCACCTGCTTATAAGCAATCAAATTAGAAGGAGTGAATATTTTTTCTTTTTCTAATTCTTTTGCTTGATTCGCTAATACAGTCTGATCCGCAATAGATACCTCTAACAAAGTGTCTATAGGTGGATGAGCAATAGTAGTTCTCAATCCATTTGGCCAATGGATCGTAAGGCTATCAATAACCTCTTGCGCTCCTAATCCAAAATGTAGCGTAGCGTCTACTGTTGATTGATACCCTCTAAAAGGATTGTGCTCTGCATACTGTATTTGATCTCCATAATACAAGTGAACCTTTGATCCAAAAGCAGCAGCATTGTATTTAGTACCTTCTAGATTCAATTGTAAATAATGTTTTTCAACTTGTATATTTTCATATACGAATGCTTGTTGACTCACATTATTCACCACAATATCTAAATCTCCATCTCGGTCCAAATCGGCAATCGCCGCTCCGTGAGAATATGAAGGCTGGTCTACTCCCCAAGCTGTGGATTGCTTACTAAACTGAAGTCCATTTTCATTTTTGAAAATATAGTTTGATAGCTTTGCGCCAGGCTGTTGCTTAATACTTTCTATTTGTTGTTGCCTTCTTGCCGCAGGATCTCCAAAGGCATTGGTATTTTGATAATTGATATAATCTAAGTTTCCTAAATCTCTCCGAAAACCATTCGTCACATACATATCCTTATACCCATCATTATCGTAATCTGCTAGTAAACAACTCCAACTCCAATCCGTTTGATGTACTTTTGCTAACTGCCCAATCTCGCTAAAGGTGGCATCGCCATTATTTAATTGTAAAGTATTTCGAGAATACTGTGGCTCATATCCCGTTTTTAAAATATATTGAAAGCGATCATAATTACCACTTCCCATAATCATTTTTTGTCGATAATTATCTTCAGGAAACATATCCAGTACATAGATATCTGGTAGGGCATCATTATTAATATCTGCCACATCTATTCCCATACTCGCAAAGCTGGTATGCTTTAACATACGCTTGGCTTGGTTTGTAAAAGTGCCATCTTGATTGTTGATGTACAAAATATCATTCGTCAAAAAATCATTGGTGACATAGATGTCTGGATAATGATCTCCATTGAGATCACTTACATTCATACTCAGGCTATACCCTTCTATTAATATCCCTGCTTCTTTGGATACATTGGTAAAAGTAGTTGCTCCTGTTTCTACGAAATTATTTCTATATAATTTATCTGTACTCTCTGCTTCTCCATTGATTTTTTTGCGCTTAATGGAATTGACATTATACAAGGTGTAGTCTGTTGGATTTACAATAATAAATACATCCAAATCGCCATCTTTATCATAGTCAAAAAAATTAGCGTGCGTACATTGAGCCGTATCTGCCAAACCATAAACTTCTGCTTGCTCTGTGAATTGTAACCCACCAACACTTGCACCTTGATTCAGATATAATAAATTTTTTCGATGTGTTGTGTCTGCTTTTCCTGATACGCTTAGATAAATATCTTGCCAACCATCTGCATTAATATCTGCTATTGCAACACCTGTAATCCAACGGTCTGTCGTCAAATTAGCTGACACTGTTATATCTTCAAATTGTAA
>CAKZUM010000099.1 GCA_937921525.1 uncultured Saprospiraceae bacterium | reverse complement strand
TTAGCATTAGATTTAGATGAAGAGGCTAATAGTTTAGAGAATGTATCTTCTTCTGATATTTCTAAAATGTTGAACGATATAATTGCAGACGATAGCAAGATGATCGGTAAGCCAGAAATTCATGGAGACGTTGCTGCTGCTTTTGATGGAGATGCAAAAGTGGTCGAAGCTAGCTATGAAGTACCTTATTTATCTCAATGTACGATGGAGCCATTGAACTGTACGATGGTTATCAATGGAGATCAATGCGAAGTTTGGGTAGGTCATCAAGGTGGCTCTTTAGTAAGAGACGCTGTGAATGCAGTAACGGCCATTCCAAAAGATAATATCAAAGTTAATATTGCTTATTTAGGGGGTGGATTTGGTAGAAGAGCAGAGTTAGATTTTGTTAAAAAAGCAGCGATGGTGGCGAAGCAAATGGAGGGAACTCCTATTCAGCTAGTTTTCACTAGGGAAGAGGATATGAAGAACGGCATGTACCGACCAGCCGTAGCGAGTGCCTTCAAAGGTAGTGTTGGTGCAGATGGTATGATTGATGCTTGGGACCATAAAATAGCCTTACAGTCAGTAGGATATTCTTCGATGATGCGTATCATGCCTGCAATGGCAGAGCCGCCAGAGAAAGATCCGCAATCGGCAGAAGGGGCGATTGAATTGCCTTACCCAAGAAAAAATGTTTCCGTACAATTTGGTGAGTTGGATTTACCTGCAATGCAAGTAGGAAACTGGCGCAGCGTTGGGGCGTCTCAAAATGGATTCTTTACAGAATCTTTTATGGATGAAATGGCTCATGCAGCAGGCCAAGACCCTTATGAATTTAGAAAGAAGCATATTGAAAAGAGTGATTTACCAGATGCAGATAGATACTTGGCAGTACTCAATAAAGTGGCGAGTATGGCGAATTGGTCGACTCCTTTAGCAGAAGGGAAATCACGAGGTATTGCGATCTTAAAGTCATTTGGTTCTATCGTTGGACAAGTCGCAGAGGTCACTAAATTGGGGGACAAGCAAATTAAGATTGATAAAGTCTACTGTGTGATCGACTGTGGTAGAATCGTCAATCCAGATACGATTGAGGCGCAAATGCAGTCAGGTATTATATATGGTTTATCTGCTGCTTTGTTTGGTGAAATCACTATGACGGACGGTCAAATAGATCAGCAAAATTTCCCGCAATATGAAATGGTTCGAATGAATACTTCTCCCACGGTGGACGTTCACATAATGGAAGTGGATGCTTACCCAGGTGGAGTAGGAGAGCCTGCTACGCCTCCAGCAGCGCCAGCGGTGGTGAATGCTATTTTTGCGGCTACTGGAGATCGGGTACGTTCTTTGCCATTGATGAAGCATGGGTATACATTTGCGTAAAAGAAATTCAAGTTTAATTGAAAACAAAAGAGGGATGCTTTGTTTAAAGTATCTCTCTTTTTGTGTAAAAAACGAGGAGATAATAAATTCAGGAGCATTTTTCAGAACTTGATCGGATCACTTGCAGTAGTCCGATCAAGCTGTGCAATTTTTATTTAAGCATAAATTGACAAGTTTATCAACGTAGTTGATACTAGTTATACCACAAATTTAGGAGTGAAGTAGTTGGAAAAATTAAAATGACATAGCTAGGGTTGTTTTTACCACATAGGTAAATAGATCACATAGGTACATGTAACACTATGTGACCTATGTATCTATGTGGTAAAATTGTCAACTACTTCTGTGGTGTAGATAAACTTGTCCATAAATTCTAAATATTTTATATTGAATAAAAAAGCCATCATATCATCGTATCTCTTACATATAAAAGATAAAATTACCCCTCTCTTTTTATCAATACAGTTGATAATCCTAATAGGCATTTGCCCACTATATTTACACGCAAGTAATTTAGATAGTCTTAAATCTGAATTGAACCACGCAGTTAAAGATTCAATCAAATGTTCTTTAACACATTCAATTTTTAAACACTATGAAAAACTAAATATTGTAGATTCGATTTATGTATATGCAGAAAAGGCCATGGAATGTTGCCCTCTTGAAAAAGAAGAAGGAATGGCGAATGTTACGGAAATAATCTATAAATTATTCAAAGAAAAACAATCAGAATTCGTTGATTCACTTATACAATCAAGCTCTCAAAAACTAGGTAAAAATGTTGATAAGCTGTTATACTATACCAAAATATCAGAACGAGCCTATCTAACTGGCAACGATAAACAATTTCATTATTATCTGGATAAAGCTAAAGATTGTCTGTATAGCTCGGATCAAAATTTGTCTAAAGCATATTATTACAATCTATTTGGATATTATAATATGAATAAAGGGAATAATTTGACAGCCATACAGAGCTACGAGGTTAGTCTTTCGTTTACTGATACCTTAAGTAAAAAATATCTTAGCTATAGACTTGATCTTGGAATTGCGTATAATAAAATTGGAGGATATGAAAAAGCTGTGGATTTATTTACCAGTAATATTAAGATTGCTAATGAGAAAAACTATGATAGAATAAAACTCTTTAGCTATTACGGACTGATATTTAGCTATCTAGAGATGGAGCGCTATGACAAATCCATTCAATTATGTCATGAAGTGTTAAATCATAATAAAAATGAAAATTCTGCTGAATTAGGATATTTGTATTGTGCACTAGGTAATGGACATTTAAATAGTTCAAAAAGGGATTCAGCTATTTATTATTTTAGAAAAGGACTCGAATTTTCTAAAGAGAAAAATGATTCCCAAGGAATACATGATAATTACAGAGGTATTGCAGATTATTACTCAAAAACGAAAAAATTCGATCTAGCAGAGAAGTTTTATAAAAAAGCAATGGAAGTAACCAATTACATTCCTGATCCAGAATTAAATCAAGACTTAGCTAAAACGTATTTTGAGTTAAAGGACTTTAAAAATGCTTATCTGTATTCGAATCAATTTGAAGAGACAAGTAACAAAAACAAATCTGAAAGCCAGTCAGATTTACGATTAGCAGCACAATTAATAGAAGATGCTAATAGGTACAAGCAACAAACAACAAGGAAAATCAACCAGCAAAAAAAAGATCAACAAAGACTCTATAAGATGTTAATCGCGGCAGTTTTCTTGATCCTTTTTATTTCGAGCCTATTGTATTTTTTACAAAAAAATAAAAAAACACTTGACAGGCTAAATCTTACTATCTCTGATCGAAATAAGGAGTTGAAAAATGCTATCAATAAACAAAATGAATCGATCAAATATTTAGAGAATTTTGCTGCAGTTGCAGCCCATGATCTCAAAGCCCCAATACGCACGGCAAGCTCATTTGCAAACTTACTTGTAAAAACAAGTAGTGATAAATTTACGGAAAGAGAACTGACTTCTTTAAATTTTATTAGTAGTAGAGTAAGCCAGCTCTCTACTATGATAGATGACCTACTGAATCTATCTAAGCTTGGCACGAATCTTCCTCAAGAGGAACCAGTAGATCTCAATACAATAGTGAAAAATGTAAAGTCTCTTCTAACAAAAAAAATCGAAGAATCTAATACTCAAGTCATTATAAAAAAAGATTTGCCATCGGTCATTGGTCATCAATCACTATTAATTCAACTGTTTCAAAATTTGATAAAAAACAGCATAGATCATAACAAAACTCCAAATAATACTATCGTTGAAATAGACTATGAAATTCAGAGTAAAGACTCTATTTTGATAAAAATATCTGATAATTCTGGTGGTATTCCAGACTATTTAAAACCAACTCTATTCGACTTATTTTCTTCATCAGACAAGAATTCTGGCAATGGCATCGGCTTGGCCATTTGTAAAAAAATAGTAACTCACTATGGAGGTAATATTTGGGTCACTGCTAATGAAAATGAAGGTTCTACATTTCATTTTACATTGGCCTCTTATGGAGGAGATTTACTTAACAAACTAAACAATGACTAATTGAAGGTGCCGCTATATCCAGAGTATGCAAGTGCGCAGATGGAAGTACAATTGGTTGACTTGCAGCAAGCTTGGTATTGAGAAAAATAATCTCTTGAAATACTATATCTACTTAATAGAGCGTTTTGAAATGGATTGCAATTTGTAAGATAAATCTAATAATGCTAATGAGAATCCTGCTCCTTGTTCTTTTTTATTTTTTACTATCAGCCAATTTAACCAGCCAAAATCTCATACCTAACGGAAGTTTTGAATTAGTAAAAAAGCCAATTGATGCAAAGATTACAGGGAGTCGAGCAAGCTTTGATAACAAAATTTTTTCTTGGTATTGTCCTACCAATGTAAGTCCTGATATTTATTTACCACATCCCAATAATGATAATTTACCCGATCACTTTAAGCTACCTGATGCCAAAGAGGGCGAGCACTTTATTGGATTGGTGATGGAATACCCATATAATGTTTGTAAGACTTATCGAGAGTATGTTCAAGTAAAATTAAAAGATACTTTAGACATTGGTACTACTTACATCGCCGAGTTTTGGGTTAGCCCAAAAAGAGATGATGTATATACTCTAGGAGTTTTCTTTGGAAAAAATAAACTTGTCAATGATAAGTGTAGTATGCTTATCAAAGAGCCACAGTTAAGCTATAAAGACTCCTTAAAAAGATGGGAATGGAAGAAATTAACTTTTGAAATTACACCAAGTGAACCTTACACGCATATCACTGTGGGTAATTTTGAAAAAAGTTATGATATGAAAGATCGATATTGTTTTTTTGACGATTTTCGATTACGAAAGAAAGGAACGCCCATATCTATTGAACAAGAGGA
>CAKZUM010000098.1 GCA_937921525.1 uncultured Saprospiraceae bacterium | reverse complement strand
TGTGCGTTGGAAGGTGATGAAAAATCCAAATACACCTAGTTAAACGAACTACTATTGCTATGGACACGAACCGTTGAAATTTTGCAAAAAAGGAAAGTACCTTTTTTGCTCAAAACAGTATGGTGGTTCCATATTTAAAAGGTTTTAAAGATTTGAAAAATGACCTCGAACTGCGTTAAGTCAAAATTCGAAATCTGTCAAAAAGAGTAGATGATCTATCAAGCCTAGTCCAATTAAACTTTTTTAGATCATTTGTAACACTTCTCAATTTTTTCAAACTTAATCATTGCAGAAGCTATCCACTTGTTTTCATAGGACTGTATACTTACAACGTACACCTATTTGGGGTGGGATTAATAAGTAAAAGCGTACGTATTAATCGGTTTTTTTTTGAAAAGGTCAAGTGGCTACTTACATTTACCATCTATTACATGATAGATTACAATAATTAAAATTGAACAAAAGTTTGTCAAATACTTACATATCAAATGTATGTAAATATTTTGTAATAAACAAATTTAAAGTATTTTTTATTTTGTAAAAATGCAATATTTACATTTTTTATTTCTAACATAATCAATTAGTTAAATTTTAATATTGTGCAACTGTGTCTAGTGAGTAGTATAATTATCTGAATGTCAAGCTACTTATGTTTTTAATTTGATTAATGTAGTAATTTTATTAGTTGATTTCGACTAAAAATGTTATTTTCGTTACTTTAATACTAAATACAGCCTAATCACTTTAGTCTTCCATGAAGCAGAATACAAAAGATAAAATCATAGCTTTTGCTATTTCCTTGTTCAATAAGAATGGGTATGGATCTATTTCTTTACAAGAAATAGCACAGCAGATGGGGATGAGTAGGGGCAATCTCACCTATCATTTCAAAGATAAAGATGCTTTGCTAAAACGTATATCGGAAGATATGTGGGAAAAGATAGAACGGGAACGGGCTAAATCAAGAACTTTTCCTTCCTTCGAAAATATTCATAACGAAGTACAGCTATATTATAAAATTCAGAGAGCGTATGCCTTTATTTTTTTAGACCCTCATGTTTTACAGCATCCTTTTATCAAAGAGCAATTTCATCAGATGACTGCCCAAACGATTAAGGATAATAAGGCAGGTATTGCCTTCTCCATCAAATTGGGTAATATGAAACCAGAGACAATAGCTGGTACTTATCATAGTCTGGCTTTTATTACTTGGATGCTCAGTTTCTTTTGGTTAGCTCAACAAATCATAAGAGGAGACAAAACAGAATCGGATGGGGAAAAATTAATTTGGTTAATGCTAATGCCTCATTTCACAGAAAAAGGAGTAGAGGCTTTTAAAGATTTTTTTGGAACTACTTACTATGAAAATTTAGGCGATCCTTTTGAAATGGATATTTCTGAGTTGATAGCTTTTTAAAAATAGAGCAGAGAGTAGAGAATCGAGAGTAGAGACAGATTTCGTTTACAAACAACGAAATTCGGTCATTTTTTAAACGAAATTTATCTCTATTCTCTGCTCTCTACTCTCTGTTCTTTAAAAATAAATATGACCGAACCAATTCAAATAGAACTCCCTACAATCTTTGAAGCTATGACCGTTAATTCATGGTTGATAAAAGGAGAAGAAAATATATTAATAGATTGTGGAGAAAAGACAGATGCTACGTGGGAAGCCTTAAATAAAGGGCTTGCAAAAAATGACTTGACGATACAAGATATTTCTAAAGTAGTCATCACTCATGCGCACTTAGATCATATGGGCATGGCGAATAGAATTGCAGAAAACAGCAATGCGACAATATGGGTTTCTGAAATGGTATATAGTTGGGCGACCAATTTAGAGGAACTATTAGATCGTCGATCTGATGCTATTCTAGCGGCCATTCTTCCAAATATTTCAAAAGAGGATCACGGTAAGGTTGCCGATTTTGGGTATAAAAGATTGTCGCCTTATTGGGATGAAATACCAGCGGATAGACTCCACGTATTTCCGATGGAAGGACTAATTGATTTTGGTGGTCAGACTTGGGAAATTATACATACCCCAGGTCATTGTCTTAACCAAACCTGTTTCTATCAAAAAGAGACAGGATGGTTATTATCAGCGGATATGATACTGCCGATGATTCCTATACCTATCGTAGATGCAGCTAGGACAGCACCCTATGAAGGTGGCAAAAGTTTGATGACGCATTTGGCTTCTTATGAAAAACTAATTCCATTAAATATTACCAAAGCATTTCCTGGACATTTTGGTATACTCGAAGATGTTCCCAACTTAATTGAAAATCAAAAAATGCGGATTCATCATCGAAAAGAAAAGTGTTTCCAATTGATTCAAGCAGGTAGTTCTTCTTTTATGGAATTGTTAGAAGGTATTTATAAAGAACGAATTAATAATGCGACTATATTTATGGTCATCGGTTTTTTAAATATCTTACAGTCAGAGGGAAGAATCAAAAAAGAAATGGTGGATGAGAAATGGACGTACTTTGCCAATGAGGTTACTAGTGATGTTCATTAATTAATCATTTTTTTTAACTATTCAGCATAAGCTAGAACTCCCCCCGACCCCCTCTTAAGAAGAGAGGGAGACGTTGAAATGAAAATACTTCGCTTCCAAAACGAATTTTTCATCATAGATGTCTCCCTCCCTTTTTAAGGGAGGATCGGGGAGGGTTCTTCGTGTAGTACTGAATAGTTACCATTTTTTTTAACCAGAGAGGTATCTAGTTCAAATAGTATGACATAACATAAGCTATGTGCCCTATGTACCTATGTGGTAAAAAAAAACACACATGATTTTTATCAACTTAATGCTCTAAAATCAAAACTATGTCTTTCTACGAAAAACGCATACTCCCCAAAATGGTCCACTTCGCCTGCGGTCTAAAGCCGACCATGAAGCAGCGAGAAAAAGTAGTACCTAATGCAAAAGGGCAAGTTTTAGAAATAGGCATCGGCTCAGGTTTGAATC
>CAKZUM010000097.1 GCA_937921525.1 uncultured Saprospiraceae bacterium | reverse complement strand
AGGCTGCATCTGTTTATTGACGTAAGTTCTTTGATAAATTAATTAAAAGTTTGGATCAGCGAGATTTGTAGGTCAAGGATGATGGCAGAAATTTTCAAAATGGCTGTCATCTTTCCTAGAAACCCAGATGACAGCCACTTTACAAGTTTCTGCCATCAAGAGTCCGTCTCTGACGGGTATGGTTACAAACTTCGACGATCCGTTACAATTATACAAATTTGTCAGAGAAGCATTAATTTAAAACCATTTCAATTGAGGTGTTTTAAAATCTTAATGCAAATCTAAGTTATATGCAGGACGAGTCCTATCTTTTTTTTGGTCAGTCTACTACATTCTTAAACAAATTCTACAATTGATGAGCAATAGTGTTGTTAAAATAAAAAAATCTCAAAAAACAAACCAATTCTATTTCGGTATAAGTACTTTTACACATAATCGTCTAAAAAATTATCCCTTAATGTACCGAATTTGGCTTTATCCAATATTCCTGTTATTGTTGCTAACTGCTTGTCAACAGGCACAAAATGATAAGAGTGCCACGCTTACTTATAGCAAGATTAGCGGACAAACAATGGGAACGACTTATCATGTTACTTGCCAAACGTCTAATCCATCCACATTAAAGGCTGATATTAATACCCTACTCAAAGAGGTAAATCAAGGAGTCAACCACTATGATAAAAGTGCAACGATTTCACTTTTGAATCAAGCTACCACAGAATTACTCTTAGATACGACTCAGTCTGATGCGAAACACTTTTACATAAATTTAGAAACAGCTAAAGCTATATTTGAATCAACCGATGGTGCATTAGATCCTACCATTATGCCCTTAGTGAATTACTGGGGATTTGGGTATACAGAAAAACGGGCTATCACGAAAGTGGATTCTATTAAGGTGAAACAGTTGGTGGAATTGGTCGATTTTGAAAACATACAAATTCAGCCTAAAGAAGAACAATTGTATGTGACAAAAAAAAATCCTTCAGTTCAATTAGATTTTAGCAGTTTGGCAAAAGGATATGGGGTAGATGAAGTAGGCCGTTTACTAGAACGAAAAGGGATTCAAAATTATCTGGTAGATATTGGAGGGGAAGTACGAGCGAAAGGTGTCAATAATAGAGGCCTTTCTTGGCGTTTAGGTATTAATACGCCTAGCACAGAGGCAGCACTTACCGCCTATGAAACCGTTATAAGTGTAGAGAATCAATCTATGGCTACTTCCGGGAATTACAGAAACTTTCACGAAGTCGATGGCGTCAAATACGCCCACACCATTAATCCGACAACAGGTTATCCAGAACGAAATACTTTATTAAGTGCGACCGTCTTATCAAAAGAGTGCATGGTGGCAGATGGATATGCAACTGCTTTCATGACAATGGGATTAGATCGTGCCTATGAAATTGCTGCTAAGAGTCCTGCGCTTGAAGCTTACTTTCTGTATGCTAAAGGTGATGGAACGATTGGTAAAAAATATACAACAGGCATTAAAGATTTAATTAAGTAACTAATAAAAAATCTATATAATAACTACAGGAATCATCTTGACAAAAACCCACACAAACAACCTACTTAAATGACTTTTAACCTAGACAGAGATTTATGTTTTTTTGATATCGAAGCTACTGGATTAAATGTAGTAAGAGATCGAATAGTCCAAATCGCTATTATTAAATATTCTAAAAACGGCGGCGAACCAGAGGAATATACTACACTAATTAATCCTGGGATTCCAATCTCAGAAGAAGCTATGGCCGTTCATGGAATTACACCCAAGATGCTTTCCAACCAGCCAACTTTTCAACAAGTGGCCGATAAGATTTTTAACTTTATTGGTGACGGTGATTTGGGAGGCTATCACTCTAATCGTTTCGATGTTCCTATCTTGATGGAAGAATTTGCTAGGGTAGGAATAGAGTTTGACATATCTAAACGCCGATTAGTAGATATGCAAAAGATTTTTTATAAAATGGAGCCACGAACACTAAAGGCAGCTCTAAAATTTTATTGCGGAAAAGAGATGGAAAATGCGCATGATGCCTTGGTTGATGTACGTGCTACGGTAGATGTCTTTAAAGGACAATTAGAAAAATATGCTGGTGTAGATTTAGTAGATGCAGACGGAAATATTATTCCTGCACCTGTTAAAAATGATATGCAGGCGATCCATGATTTCACGAAGGATGATCGGAATATTGATGCAACTCAACGCTTGCGTTATAATAATGAAGGAGAGGTCGTCTTTAATTTTGGAAAGTATGTTGGCAAACCAGTCGCCCCTATTCTATACAAAGATCGACAATACTATAATTGGATTTTGAATAAAGAATTTTCTACTCAGGTCAAGCAGATTGTAAAAAATCTATTGAAGGAATATGAGAAAACGCAGAATGCGTAATATTTTTACCACATAGCTGCATAGATCACATAGCGTGACGTACTATGTGATCTATGTACCTATGTGGTAGAATAAAATTCTATACGGTAGTTTACTCCCAAGAATAAATAGCATGGATTTCAAAAGAGTTCCCAAAATTGACTAAGTATTCAGATAGTTGAACGTCATAGCCAAAGCCTATTTTTAAGTGTGACTCTTCTTCTAAAAAATCTAAAATAACGACCCCTGCCTCTAGGTGTAACACTTGTTTTAAAGCCTTCAAATCTCTATCTATTAATTGCTGATCTCGAATCTCTGAATAAATTGTTCCAGACCCATATCCTGCCCCTAACCAAAAATAATCGGAAGGTTTATACCGTACATTAAAATCAAATGATAAAGGGACATTCTCTACATAGCGGACCCACAAAGAAGGTTCAAAAAAAGAAGATTCACTTTCAAAAAAATCGAAATCAAAATACCCTCCTATGACTGCATAATAATGTCTTACTTTAGTAAGCGGAAAAGAATTATTAGGATCTTCACTATCTCTTATTGTTAAATCCAAACCGAATAATTGAGGTACAGATACTCCTGCATAAAATTTCTCATCATACAAATAATAGATACCCATTCCAAAATCTGGATAAAGAATCGTTTCTGAAAAATTAGTGCCGCTTCCTGTGTTGGCTAAAATTTCCGCTGCTATGTCAACCCTATATTGAACCATTCCTCCACTTAAGCCCACAGATAAAGTTTGATCTACTCGCCCTTGCCCAATAGGAATTTGATACGCAAAATTTCCATAAATTCCTGTTGATCCGATACCTCCCGTTTGATCGTTTAGGATATATCCACCTGTAATAAAATTGTAATCAGAAGAGACATACTGAAACTGAGCAAGCGAAGTGGTTGGCGCACCAATAATATCGGGATCTGCCCATTGCTGTCGATGAGAGACACCTGCTGTATAGGTGTTTTCGTAATTAATATAATTGTTAGATAAAGCAGCAGGATTTATCTGTGTCCAGCTATCTCGATATTGTGTAAATAAAGGCAATTGTTGGGCAGAAACAGCTATCGAAAAGAATAGACAAAATATATGAAAAAGTAAAGTTAGTCGCATTGTTTATATTTCGGTAATGGTCTTAAATAGCAAATAGCAAATAGCAAATAGCAAATAACAAATAGCAAATAGCAAATAACAAAATTCAAAATCCGACTGTCAACGCTATGTATGGTTTGGGATTGGGGGTTTAAATTTTGTTATTTTAAAAAAAAACTTACTGTTCTTTTAATAAATAAATCACCCCTTTGTAAGGCACAGGCAATCCCTTTTCCTCATTTTTTATATAAATGTAATAAGCACCTTGAGGAAGGTCTGTACCTTTAAATTTATTTTCAAATCCTTCATAATCCGTGGAGGCGAAAACTAAATCTCCCCATCTATTTGTAATGTACACTTCTCGGTCATCTCCATCTAAATGACTAAGGTCGAGGACAGTACCAGACTCAAGCGTCAATTCCAAATTATTTGCACAGTTATTAACTTCCAATGTTACAGGTATAGGATCGGATTCGCAAGAACCTAATACGGTTGCATAGATCGTTGTTGGGGTAGTCAGAAAATCAGATTCATTATCAATGATACTATCTCTGTCATTGTTATAGTACCAATTGACTGGTAAATTAGAATTGCCATTAACTTCATTAATGTATCTAGTTAAGTCAAATCTACCACTATTCGTACCTGTCCCAGCGCAAACGCCTTTCACTATTTCATTTGCAATGGGTCGCTCATTTATTTCAAAAGCTAGAAAAGCGGTATCTATACTATTCGTTGTATAGCAGTTATTTCCATGATCTACAATGTCCGTTATTTCGTATCGGCTATCTCTAGTAGGCGTAACGAATATTGATCCTACATTATCTGCAATATTTCCTAAACGATCACTAGTTATACCATCCGTATAGCTTATATCATAAGGCCCTGTACCTCCTGATAAAATATTGAAATTGATTTTTACTTCTTCGCCTTCACAGACTCGAGCGATGTCACTTGCTATCTCCACCCTAATATCTTCTGGTCTTTTAGTTAACACCATCACAGATGTCGAACCAGTACAAGCTCGATTGTCAGTAACCGTGACCGTGTAGGTACCAGGATCAATAATGTTATTTAAGTTCTGTGTGGTTTCTCCTGTTTGCCATTCATATTTTTGGTAAGTATCTTTTACTTTTATCTTAGCCACATCTCCTTCGCATACTTGTAAAGAACCTTCTATATTAATAGAACCTTCCTCTTTAACTATTATAGGAGATAAAGTATCAATAACCGCTGTTACAGTTATCAAGGCTGTATCTCTACAATTAGTTTCTTCATCTTGTGCAATCACTCTATAAGTTCCAGCTGTACTCACCTCATAAGAAGAAATGTCTGGTCCTTCCGCTAAAAAATTAATAGCAGTATCTTCTGGTTTTTGCCAAAAGAAATAATCCACATTTTCAGAGGCACTTGCATCTAATAAAGTGACTCTATTTTCACAATCTAAAATTCTTGCTGTCGTATCTATAGTTAAAATAATAGGATTTTTTTCAGCAGTAATTTTAGTGGATTCCTTAGTGACACAGCCCGTTGCTTGGTCTTCTACGACCAAGCTGTAGGTACCTGGTTTATCTACTTCTAGGATTGGCGTTAAGCCTATTTGATCTCCATTTTCATTCTCCCATCTATAATCAAAAGTATTATCTATTACCCCAAATAAAATCGTTTCTTCGTTGATACAAAGATTAATAGTAGAGTCTCCTGCATTATTAACATTAACGATTGGCGGTTGGTATTCTGTTACCTCAAAAAAGGTAGAATCTATGCACCCAAATTCGTTCGTTACAGTTACTTTATAAGTGCCTCCCGTTTCTACAAATATATTAGGAGAGGTTTCTCCTGTACTCCATTCGTAAGCGGAAAAGCCTAGTAAAGATAATTCAGTTGCAATAGAATCTCCACTACAAAATGGATCGGTTGCACCTGAAGCTAGTTTAATAGGAGGATATTCCGCAATCACCACACTATCAATACCTTGGCATCCATTGGCATCTGTAACCGTTAAAATATAGGTATCTGGCTGGAAGATTCCGAAGAAAGGCAAGGGTAAAATAGGAATATCAGAATTGACGGCATTCCAAGAATAACTTGCAAAGCCTTCTTCTGCACTTATAAAACTCGCCACAGTAGCACAAATAGCAGAGTCGGCTACAATCCTTGGTTTAAAAGCTGCTTGTTCTTCTACTTGTATTTGTGCCATCCCCGTACAACCTGCTGTATTGGTTATTGTTACTTCGTACATTCCTTCCGTAACTTCTACAGAAGAGGATGTTTCTCCCGTACTCCAAATGTAACTAGCATAAGTAGTATCTAATCCAAGATTGGTAGACCCTCCTGCACAAAAAGTAGTTACTCCAGTTATTTGTGGTTGTAGGATAGGTGCATCTGCTATATCTATAGATACTTCTCCTGTACAACCCGCTGCATTCGTTACAATTAGTTGATACGTTCCAGTTGTGGTGACTAATAAATCTTTAGAGGTAGCCCCAGTTGACCAAACATAACTAGTATAGTCATCATCGGCACTGACAACTGTAGCCCCACCTTGGCAGATGAAATCATCTCCAATTATTTGTGGAAACAATATATCATTTTCGACTACAGCGATTGTGGCTTCTCCGCTACAGCCTGCATCGTCTGTCACCGTTAAGGTATAAGTGCCTGCCGAATTAACTGGGATAGCACTTGTCGTTTCCCCTGTACTCCATATATAACTAAGATATTCATCGTCCGCTCTAAGCGTTGTTGATTGTCCAGCACAAATAGCGGTGTTGCCGATAATAGTAAGATCAATATCAGGAGATTCAGACACGACAAAGGAAGCTGTTGCTGTGCAGTTATTGGCATTGGACACTGTTACAGAATAAGTGCCCGGCGTTATAATACCGATCGTTGGAAGACTGTCTCCATTAGACCATTGGTATTTATCAAAGCTTTCATTAACAGACAAAGCACTAAATGATCCTCTACATAAAAGGGCGTCACCGATTATCTCAGGTGCTGGTTTTTCATTTTCCTCTACAACAAAAACCTTTTCACTAGTACAGCCATTTTCATCCGTTACTGTTACAGAATAATTCATCGCTTGGTTGACTTCTAAAGAAGATGTATTTTCTCCAGACGCCCATTGATAAGTCTCAAAACCTTCCAAGACTTGAAGGGTGGTAGTTTCTCCCTCACAAAAGAAAACTTCTTCTCTTGGAGTAATAATTGGTCCAGTCAATTCCGTAACAATATGTGACAATTGGTTTTCACAACCATTTTCATTGGTTACAGTGACCGTATAAATGCCTGCGGTATCGACTAGAATTGTTTGAGTATTTCCTCCTGTAGACCACAAATAATTTGTATAAATTTCTTCGACCATCAAAGAGGTCGTTCCGTCTTTACAAATAGTGGTATCACCAATCAATGTTAAAGCAGGTTGCGAAATTTCTGTAAGGGTCTTAGTGGTTGTTGAGGTACATCCATTTCCATCTGTTACTGTTAATCCATAGGTTCCAGCGGCGGATGCTAGTATGAAAGATTCATTCTCTCCTGTAGACCAGTTGTAAGTATTATTTAAAGGACTGCCAAATAAAGAAACAGAACTACCTGCACAGATCGTGTCATCTCCATTAATCATCGCTACAGGTGGCTCTAATATTTCTATTGTAAAGGACATGGTCGAAGAACAGTTATTGGCATTGGTAACGGTTACTTCATAGTCTCCCGGCGTTGAAAAAGTTGCTGCTTGAGTCGTTGCCCCTGTACTCCAATCATAAGTAGCAAAAAGCGTATCTACCATCAAACTTGCGCTTGAATTGGGACAAAAAGATTTACTACCTAATAAAGAAAAAGACGGCAATGAATTGACCGTAACATTTGTAGAGTTGACTGCTATACAGCCTGTACTACTTGTTACTGTAACAGTATATGATCCAGTACTATCCACTTCAATAGTCGGCATGGAAGAGCCTGTTGACCAAGCATAGGAAGCGTAATTTCCCATAACACTTAACTGAGATGTTTCCCCTTCACAAAAAGAAAGATTTCCTTCGATCTCTGGCGTTGCAATATCATCCCCTCCAATCACTTCTATTGAAGCTTGATTCGTACATCCCTCAGCATTGGCGATTGTTAGCGTGTAAAGCCCGGGAATAGACACATCCAATAATGTATTCGTGCCGAGGACATTTCCCGTTGCATCTGTCCAAGTATAAGATATATCTGCACCAGACGTAGTACTATACACTTGCGCCACATCATTATCACAATCTAAATCATTTGTCTTTGCTATAAAAATTGGCGGAGACTCTGATTCTATCACCTCTACAGAACTCATAGCAGTACATCCCATATCATTAGATACTGTAACCGTGTAAGTTCCTGCAGTAGTTATTATGATAGTATCCGTTGATTCTCCTGTTGACCAATTATAATTAGCATAAGTATCATTTAAACCAAGGGTTGTATTAGTACCCATACAAACCGTTGATACTCCAGTAATAGTTGGGGCTAAAACATCAATAACTAAATTGCTAGCTAACAAGGTCAAGTTAGGAGCTAAAGGATTAGTGACTTCTATCGTAAAATTTCCCGCACTATTAAGACTAGCATTTGTGAATGAAATTTGATTGATATTAGAAACCGTAGAAAAGTTAGTTCCTCTCGCCCAAAAATATTGGCTTCGAGTCCCAAAGCCATAAATTGGTATATCAATTGACTCATCAAATCCAGGCCGAATAGTAATGGAATCTCCAACCTGTAGACAAAAATACAAGTCTAAATCTATGGTTTGATTATCATACTTAGTCAGTATATTTCTGTTGGGAATAATGTCATCAAATGTAAAATGATTTCCACTAATATCGAATGCTCGACTAGGATTTCTAACAAACCGCATCGAACTAATATCGGGTAAGCTATCTAGTTTATTATTTTGTAAACTTAACCGCAATACGCCACCACCAGGTCCAGAGACAACACTGTTCTGCCCCATCAAAGCAATGGTCGCAGGTACCGTTCCAGAAAAGCAATTATCGGAAATATCAAACAGAACCGTTTTATCTAGATTACCAACATTGGATGGAATTTCCCCTTCTAATTTATTTCTCCTTAAGTGAAGAATTAACAGTTCTGGGATGTCCATATAAACAGTAGGCAAAGTTCCTGTAAATTGATTATCATGAAGTCCTAGATGCACTAGGTTATTCATGTTACCGATTTCAAGAGGGAGCGGCCCTTCTAGTTCATTATTTTGTAAGAGTAAAACTTGAAGATTACATAGATCATCTAAATCAGCTGGAAGAGGGCCAGTGATGTCATTGTGAGGGAGCATTAATTTTTCTAAGGCACATAATTGACTCAAACTTGCAGGTAAGTTGCCTGTCACCCCTACACCATCGCCTCCGTTATAGATGCCCGACCATAAAATAATTTCTGTTACACAACCCGCTGCGTTCGTTCGGACACCATGCCAATTGCCCATTTGGTTTTGTGCTCCGGGCGCATTGACATTCCATGGATTCCCAGCATTAGGCACATCAAAATTTCCACTATTAAATAATAAATCTTGATACTCACTATTAGGATCTAAATTCCAATTCGCACCGCCATTATTATTATATAGTTCTGTCAGGACTGCTAAGTCATTTCCACGATTACAACTACATGGACAAGCAGCATTAGGTTCTTGTTCTAAGAGGATGGATCGATCATCAGCACTCCATAAAGCAAAGCAACTAGTTAAGAGCAAAAAAATCAGTATAGTCGTTTTTTTCATGTTATTTAGTTGTGAGTATCCATTCAGTAGCAAAGAGGAAAGGGCGATATTAAAAAGCGTAAAGGGAGTAGGAAAAACAATCAGAAGTCTATACTAGAAAATTTGTAGCATAGTGTTCGATTATGTAGTTTTTCCTACTCCCTGCAATTTTAAGCTTTTGAAACTATCTAAAAGATAGGCTCTACAAATATCATCTTATTCCTCAAATATCTGGAATTAAAAAACAGTACTCAATTCCTATTTTGACTAATAACAGACAATAGTAGAAATAACAGCTATTCTATTATTATTTCTTATTCAAATGATAAATTGGAAAGTCATTTCCTAATTCATTGTTGGTTACCTTAGGTACTTGCGTTGTTGGTGCATCTGGTTTTGCCAAATCAACTAAGTAAGGAACACGCTTTTTGATATAGGTGGTTAGTTCCCCTAATGTAATGACCCCGTCATTATTTGTATCTGAGCGATAGTTTCTGCCATTTTTATCAGCAAAAGGTTTATTGGCAAATGCCTCTAAAATACTTTCGGTAAAAGCACCATTTTCCCATGCTTTATCTTCATAAGATTTTTCTTGTTTTTGACAAGAAGTGATCGTACTCATTCCGGGTAACGTGCTATTGAGTTTATTAATAGCTTCTGCCAATCCCTTATCTGTTGATTTCATACCTGACACAGCGGTATAGGCTGAGCCACTATTACAAGCATCAAGAAACATTAATTTTTTACAATTAATATTAGCTAAATACTGCACAATATCTTTTTCAAAATCTAAGGAATAAATCGACTCATATCTAGGCTCAAAATCACTTGGTAGAATCACAAAATTACGTCCATCCTGTTTAGCATGAGAAGATATAAAAACAATTAACAGATCTTTATCACTAATGGATTCTTTTGTATTTGACTCGTAATTAAACTGTAGGTCAATTAAAGCTTTTTTGATATTATCTTTTTTGGTATTATTTTTCTCTGAAAGGGCATGGATAAATACCTTATTAAACAATCCATTTTCCTGATTTTCAAAAGCAGCTGCAAAATCTTTAGCATCTGCTCCTGTATATTTTAGATCTTCATGCGTTGGGCCGATAGCTAAGACATGCAGATTAGGTCGCTCTGGTGCGTAGGTGATTTCTATAGGAACTGTTTTAACATTACCTGTCGCATCTAAGACCTCTACTTCTATAATGTTGACTCCTAATTTAAGCTGTACTTTATTTTCATAAGTCTGCGTAAAAGCTGCTCCTTTACGATTAGCTTTACTCAACTCCGGGGTATCATGCTTGGAGCCATCTTGAGCACTATTATTTAAGTAAATTTTGAAATCCTGCGCTTTCAATTCATTATTAGAAACCGCCTTTACTTTAATGTCAACAAACTCTTTATCAGAAATAAGATTAGCTCCTCCCTCATCTGGGTTAGGAGAAATCCAGATTAAATCTTTACTACTTCTAGGAGAACGTGCCGTCCCCATAGCTTCTGGTTTATCCAGATTAAGGGTATAAGTGCCTGAGATACTTTTTCCTTTTTTGTCCTTGATTGTACACTGTACTGGAATTTCTCCATTGTCATAGCTTTTAGTGGCGTCTACCATAAAATCGAAAGATGCCGTATGCGTACTATTTGGTCGAAGGTAGTCAATCCTAAACTTCGTATCTACCATAGGGGTAATACCTGGAGGTGGAAAAAATTCTCCAAGAATATCCTCTGCAGATTGGTCTCCTAGATTTTGAATATTTACCGTTAGCACAGCTCTATAACTACTTCCTCTTGTTGCTTGTGGAGTAAAGCCATGACCAGTAAAAGCCAATGTAGCAGGGGCTAATTGATTGCTATAAACATTTATTTCAGCACTCTGCAATGGCTGATTACTAGTAAGTATATTAACTTGAAAATTACTAATTCCTTTTTGTAAACGAGCATCTGATTTTAAAGGAATACTAATTCCTTTTGTTTCGCTTGGTAAAAGAGTTCCTACCATTAATTTATCTGGAAAGTGAAGTCCTGCAGCTTGAATAAGTGGTTTTACTTCTGCTTGTACATTCAACAATGGTTCTCTAGAATCGTTTGTCACTTCAAAATATAGGTAAGCTTTTTCATTAGGTTTTAATTCAAATTGGGTACTTTCGTTCTCCCCTAAAAATGAAAATTCTGAAACAGATAATTGTTTATTACTAGCCGCAAGATGTGCTAACTCAAATAAATCTTCTTGATTCGCAGTTGTTTTTATTAGCCAAGAATCTTTCCCTCCATTTCCCATAGAAGAAGTTCCTCCACCAAGAAACAAACTACCATCATGAGCTTGAATAAGACAATTACCGATGTCTTCTCTATTGCCACCAAAATTTTCTTGCCACTGTTGTTGGCCATATTCATTGGTTTGCGTCAGAGACATATTATATCTTCTTGCTCCGGGAGTATGAGATTTAGTCACTCCTAATAAAGCATAGCCACTATTATAAGTTTGTACAATTCCATGCGCTATATCTGCATCTTTACCACCATAAGTTTGATCCCATTCTTGGTCGCCGTCTTTAGTCGTTTTCACTAACCACATATCCATATCACCAGCACCTTTAGACTTTGTCAAGCCTGCAATAGCATAGCCCCCATTATTAGTAGCAGTTAAAGCTAATGCCTCTTCCCAACTATTTCCACCGTAATATTTTAGCCATTCTGTTTCGCCTTGCATATCTACTTTCATCAGCCAAGCATCTCCTGCTTTTTGACCTCCCCCTTTTCTAGTTGTTCCTGTTAACACAAATGCACCATCTTGAGAAATAACTATATCTTCCACGGTTTCTATAGCTCCAGTTCCAGCTTGAAATTCCGAAATAATTTCCCCATTCTTTAAAAGTACTAGCCATGCTTTTCCTTTTTTTGATCCCAACTCTCCAGCAGCTGCAACGTACCCTTCTTTCGTAATTGTTACAGACTTGAAATTATCAGATTGAGGTGTACCGTAGGTTTGCTCCCATAGAATATTGCCTTTCAAATCCATATTCACTAGCCAAGCATCTTTCTGCCCTTTACCCTTAGAAGCAGTATGCCCTGCTAGAATTAAGGTACCATCCCAATGTTGTGCGACCGTATGAAATACATCTTCTTTTTTACCCCCAACTCTTTTTTTGGTTAAAACCTTACCCGTAAAAAAGTCTATAATCAAGATTAAGCCATCTTTTTCTCCCTTTGTATCTGTTTCCGTTTCTCCCACAGCCACTAGATAACCGTTAGATGTTTCTAATACATCTAATATTTGCTCATTATTCGCACCTCCTACTGCGCCATTCCAATCTATCCGCTTGGACTGACCATATCCTATCACTAAAGAGAATAACATACCTGCTACCAAGAGAAAACGACTAATATTTGTAGCTTTTTTTACCATGATTCTGATGATTTGGTGTCTTCGTATAAAATATTAGTAACGAGGAGATAATAAATGTACGTTCTTGGGTAGCTTATTTTTTTCTTAGTTTTCTCTTGAAAGCGGGAGTATTGTTGATACTATGACCGATTTCAAGAGGAAAATAAGGGAAAAAGAAGCAGCCAAGAGTGTAT
>CAKZUM010000096.1 GCA_937921525.1 uncultured Saprospiraceae bacterium | reverse complement strand
ATCCATAGAATTGGTCGTACTGCTAGAGCGGATACAGATGGGGTTGCTATTACGCTAGTTAACAGAAAAGACCAACGAAAATTTCAAGGTATAGAACGCTTAATGGAGCGAAAAATTTCTAAGTCTCCCCTACCTGCAACTATCCAAGAAAAAGAAGATAAATTGTCTGCTAGTATGCCTAGAAGGGGTGGTAATCCTCGACATGGAGGGAATAACAGAGGTGGAGGAGGTCATAAAAGAAATTCAAAAAAACCTTTCAACAAGAATAAAAATAAAAATAGAGATAGAAATTTTGAGCGTCGTTAATCTTCTTGTAATTGCTCAACTATAATATAAGCCTGTCTAGACTTATTTAATAAGCTAGACAGGTTCCAGCCAGATTAATTCAAGTCCCATCCAATAATATTTCCTGTTTAAACAGTCATTATTATCATTAATTTTTATTTTAGCCGATTATTTCTAGTATAATGACCGCTAATAGGTATTAACTTACTAGTTTATTATCGTCTTGCAGCTAACATCCTAGTCAATAAATAGTTAGCAGACAAAAACAAAACAAAGGCAACTACAGTTTATGGAAGCATTTAAGTCATTTCTTGGAAATTCCCCCACTTGGTATAAATATGCAATAATTGGATTTTTAATTCTCAATCCAATTTTATTATTTACTGTTGGCCCCACAGCTACTGGTTGGGTGATTATTGGGGAATTTATTCTAACTTTAGCAATGGCATTAAAATGCTATCCTTTACAAGCTGGTGGATTAATAGCATTAGAAGTAGTATTCTTAGGGCTAACTAGCCCACATACTGTTTATCACGAAATTGAGGCTAATCTTGAAGTGATCTTACTTTTAGTCTTTATGGTGGCTGGTATTTATTTTATGAAGCCTTTGTTGATGTATATCTTTGGAAAAATATTCATCAAAGTAAAATCAAAGCTTGTTCTATCTTTTTTATTTTGCTTCTTAGCTGCAGTTTTGAGTGCCTTCCTAGATGCCCTTACCGTAACAGCTGTATTAATTAGTGTGTTTTTGGGTTTTTACCAAGTCTATCATAAAGTACATTCTAGTGGAACAGCAGATTATGATAAAGACGGTATTAGTGATCGAAAAGAGTTAGGAGGGGATACTTTGGAGCAATTCAGATCTTTCTTAAGAAGTTTAGTGATGCATGGGGCGGTTGGTACTGCATTAGGCGGTGTATGTACGATTGTAGGAGAACCTCAAAATTTATTAATTGGAGAGAAGCTGGGCTGGAACTTTATGGAGTTCTTTTATGCAATGGCGCCTATCACGATGCCTGTATTAGCTTCAGGTTTACTGACTTGTATTGTTTTAGAGCTAACTGGCTGGTTTAGCTTTGGTGCCAAATTACCAGAAAATGTTCGAGGGATCATACAAGGATTTGTAGAAGAAGAAGATCGTAAAAGAACAGGAAAACAGAAATATGCGCTAGTCGTTCAAGCTATTTCCGCAGTATTTTTAATTATAGCATTAGCGTTTCACTTAGCCCCTGTAGGTCTGATTGGATTGGCTATTATCGTTCTACAAACTGCATTTACAGGTATTACCGATGAGCATAGCATTGGACATGCTTTTGAGGAGGCTTTACCATTTACCGCTTTATTAGCCGTATTCTTTGTGATTGTGGCAATGATCCATGATTTACATCTATTCACGCCAATTATTGACGCTGTTTTAGCCATGGAAAAATCCTCACAGCCATCCATGTTTTATATAGCAAATGGATTTTTATCAATGATTAGTGATAATGTTTTTGTCGCTACTGTCTATATAAATGAAGTAAAAGCGGCATTTGATGCAGGTAATATAACTAGAGAAGAGTTAGAGACCTTTGCCATAGCTATCAATACAGGAACTAATTTACCTAGTGTAGCTACACCTAACGGTCAGGCAGCCTTCCTTTTCTTATTAACATCTGCTTTAGCTCCTGCTATTCGATTATCCTATTTAAAGATGATCTGGATGGCATTGCCTTATACGATTGTGTTAGGGGGAGTTGGGTTGGCTTGTGTGATGTTGTATTTGTAGAAGGAGTTTTCTGATGAAAATTATTATTTTTTTGAACACGGAGGCACAGAGACACGGAATTCAAATATATATGTAATCTTAGCTTTTAGCTAAAAAGCCTCGTTCTGTGGAACGAGGCTTTTTTTATGCTGTATTATGAATAAAGTATACTGCTGACAGGATAAATTACCGAAAAGGAATTTGTCCAGCAATGGGAAATTGCGGGACAAGAAGTGTGCGTTTTGCTGGACAATTTCCCATTGTCCAGCAAATTTTAGACAATTCCAAAATCGGTAATCTATCCTGTCGATAGTATAAGTATAGGACTAACAGCTACTATCTAACGGAGTTTCTTTGCTTTTAAACGGAAATCTATCTCTATTCCCCGCCCGACTGCCGTCAGGCGGGCTGGCCTGTTCTCTGTTCTCTTAAAACAGGACAAAAAAAAAGCCCATGACTGCTCATGGGCTGGAAAAAACGAATCTTACAATTCTTTAACCAAAACTTACACATTAAATAAAATTGCAATGATTGTGCCAAAAACTTTATAATTAATCTTTATATGTGTTTTTATGATGATTTTTTCTAAAATGTAAAATATTAGCATTTAGATATTTGGAGGTATTATTATAGCTTAATCAATTGTATAATTGAAGACAATTTATAAGACTGGAGAATAGGCTGTTTCATTAAAAATAGCACACATTACGTTTATACATAGGTATAACTAGTTTAGTAGATCGTTTCCTCTGTCCCTTCCCTAGTTTCTAGCATCTTCCTTTTTAAAGGTTTAAATCGCCATTTTTTGTCCCTAGGTGGAATTATTATCGTCAAAACTAGTAGAAAAATATTTTTTAAATAGGGGTAGTTCGCCTATATTACCATCTATTACATGGAGGTTATTTGAGAACTATTAAGCTAACTTTTAAATAACATCCAACGGAATGAGGTAATCACAAATCATTCCTTGGTCATTTGCTGTTATGAGCACCGAAAAAAATTTAGATAAGATAGCCAAATATCTTTCGGATAATATGCATCCTGAAGAAAGGGAATCCCTATTTGCATGGGTAGAAGAAAGCGATGATAATAAACAAGAGTTTGAGGATTCATTAGCTACTTGGAATGCGATGGATGGCATGAAAGACACATTTTCTGTGGATAGTGATGCTGCTTGGGGCAAAATGGAACAACGTCTTGAACAAACTAGGCAATTAGAGGAGGTAAATAATACTTTAGAGGTGGTTTCTCTGCTCAAGCCTATCTTGAGGATTGCAGCAGCGGCTATTTTACTGCTTATGGCTGGTTTGTGGTATAATAGAGGCTACGATTCTGCTGAAATGGCCACTATTAGTACTCAAACTACAGAAAAGACAACTGTCGATCTTCCCGATGGCAGTCGAGTATGGTTAAATGAACATAGTGTACTTCAATATGCTACAAAGTTTGATAAGCGAGTAATTCATTTAGAAGGAGAGGCATTTTTTGAAGTCACCAAAAAAGACGGACAAACTTTTGAAATAGTTGCAGGAGATTCCAAAACAACCGTATTAGGGACTTCTTTCAACGTAAGGGCTTATCCCGAAGAGACATTTGTAGAAGTGGCAGTAGAGACGGGTAAAGTTCAGTTCACTTCCTTACAGAAAAAAGAAGAAACCGTTCTTTTAGAGAAAAAAGAATACGCTACCTTAATCAAAGCCACCACAGAAGTCAACAAACAACAAGGTACTAAACCTAATGCCATCGCTTGGAAAAATCAAGCACTTTATCTGGGCGAAGCTAAAATGGATCAAGCCGTGGAAGCATTAGAGCGATATTTTGCAGTCGATATTACCGTAAAAGATAAGGCAATCCTTAATTGCTCTTGGGGAAATACAATCGACCAATTAAATAAACCGAATTTGGAAACCTTAATCGAACAAATTAATTTCGGTAATCCTTATGAGATTAAAAAAATCGCTCCTAAGCAATATATACTTTTTGGAGAAGGCTGTCTGGAATAGACTTGTTCTAAAAGTTTCCATACCTCTACTTTTGCTATTAATCCCTTTCTCAGGAACCGGCCAGTCTGTTGATTTAAACCAACGTGTCAGTTTTGAATTTAAAGCGGAAAGATTAGAAGCCGTCCTATCTACTATTAGTCAACAATATACCATTCCATTCGCTTATAGTAAAAATTTTATCCCTATTGAACAACGGATGAATATTACTATTGTACAACAGCCTCTTAGAACTGCCTTAGATTCTCTATTTGCTCCTACTAAAATTATATATGCGGTTATAGGTCAAAGTATTGTCCTTAGAATTGATCGATCCAAATCTATATCTACTTCTACTTCTAAAAGTATGGAAGATCCAGCCCCATTCCCTCTTCCGACTTCCCCTGCACTTCCTATGATTACTTATAGAAATTACAAGATTACCCCATTCCTCACTAAAAATGGATATACTTTATTAAGGAAAGATCGAGCAATTGATTCTTATACACTAGATTCCCTTCAAAATCTATCTATTAAAGAATTAGAACTTTCTACCCCCTACACCGCATCTCCTTATAGAGAATTATTTCAGGTAACTTTTGTTCCTTCTATTAGAAGTAATCTATATGCAGATTCCATTACCAATACTTTTTCTCTAAATGTATTTTGGGGCGTGAATGGTGGTGTGGAAGGAATAGAATTGGGTGGTTTTGGGAATACGCTACTAAAAGATATGAAAGGCCTTCAAATTGCTGGATTATGGAATCATGTAGTGGGAGATATGAGTGGCACTCAATTCGGTTCTGTTTTTAATTATAATGAAGGCTATACTAGAGGGCAGCAACTTACACTTGGTGCTAATATTACCCAAGAAACAAATGCCATCCAAATAGCAGGCTTAATGAATATTGTATTGGAAAGTTTCTCTGGACTGCAACTCGCATTATTGGCTAATTACGCACGTACTCAATCTGATGGTTTACAAATGGCAGTATTATTCAATCGAGTGGATGGTCCCGCCTATCAACAATATGCACTAATTAATAAAGCCAAGGAAATACAAAAAACACAAGTCGGCTTACTCAATATAGCGCCCTATGTAAAAGGACGTCAATTTGGGCTTATTAACTATGCGATCCAGACAAAACATACTCCGATTGGGTTGTTCAGTTTTGTAAAAGATGGATTTAATCGAATTGAGGTGGGTGGTGGAGAATCCCTATTTGCCAACTTTGGATTCAAATTGGGTGTTCGGAAGTTTTATAATATTCTCCATTTTGGCTATCGTTTTACGAACGATAACTGGAGTTTGGGATACGGTATTGGCACTGGGCTGAAAGTCGCCAATAGACAGCATATCCATTTAGAATATGTCTTATCTCATGTTAATGAAGGAGATTGGTGGACTAAAGATATAAATTGGCTTAATCAAATTAGGATTAATTATGATTGGCAAATTGGTAAAGAAAAAACGAGTCTGTATTTAGGGCCGACTTTTAATTGGATCGTATCAAAGATCAAAAACAAGGAAACGAATATTTTAATAGGATCAACCCTCCCCTCTTATGCTTTAATAAATGCAAATATAGCGAATGCTAATTGGAAGATTTGGTTTGGTGCCTCTGCGGGGATTAGATTTTAATTGAGAATTGAGAATTGAAATATTTCTCAATTCTCAATTCTTAATTCCTATTTTTTAAGCGTCTCAGAAAATTCTGCAACGGCCTTAATCTTAGCTTCTGATAATAAACCTTTGAAAGGCGTCATAGTATTCCTGCCATTTGTTATGACTGCTATTTTTTCATCTAACGTAAGTTTAGAGGTAGTTAAATCAAACGCTCCACTTGCCCCCATATCGCCGTTTACGCCATGACAAGTAACACAATATTGTCTATAGATTTTCTTACCATCTACTTTTTTGGCTATCTTCTTTTTAGCATCTTTTTTTTCCACTTTTCCGTCATCTCCAGGATCACCACCACAAGCTGTCAAAAATAGCCCTACAAGTGCATACATAAAAATTTGTTTCATGCTTTGTTATATTATTGTATTATTTGAATATATTTTTAGCGTCTCTCTTCTATAGAGAAGTTGCGAATTTACGATAAACTTATTTTAAAGGAATAAAAAAGGCAGGAAAAATTGGATGTTAGTTAGCTAAGACTAAATTCCTTACGAGATCATAACTCCTTCTCATGGGAGGACTGTTGATCTATTCTTAAGTCTGTATACTCATTTGTGGCGTCAACAACATCCCATTGAAGACCTATTTCCTCATTCCGAATGCGGATAAGTCGAAAGCTATAATCATAAAACCCCGGCAGAAAAATATGTTTTGTTTCAACTTTTGGAAACTGGATAATCCGTCCTGTTTCCAATGTTTGGATCAGATCGGAAAAGACACTTTCCAGAAATGGAAAGAATTCTTTTAGATCTTGGTCAAGAAATTTTTCTGTAGGAAAAAGAGAATCACAGCTAGTTAGAAGATGGCCTCTTTGATCTAGTGTAATAGTTTGCCTGACTTTAGACATTTAATAGCTCTTATTAGAGGTTAGGAATTATAATTTAAAATACTAAGACTAGGTACTATTCTATAAAACCTCTTCCTATTGTTTCAAAAAGATTATCAACATTTTCACCAGTTTTAGCACTAGTGTATAAATCAATTGGGTGACCTACGTCTTCTTCAATTGTTTTAATTTTTTCTGTGTCTAGCAAATCTTTTTTATTACCAACAATCAATATAGTAATGCTTGGTAATATTTTATTTAAATAGTCAATGTCTATTTTAATATTCTTATACGTAGAAGGCCTATTTAAATCAAATACATATATAATAGCACTAGCTCCTAAAAAATAAGAATTAGGCACTTTATTTTGAGTCACCTCTCCTGCTATATCCCACAATAAAATGGAAATTTCTTGTCCATCAATCTCTAATGACTTTTTATCCACTTTCACTCCTATAGTAGTAATATATCTATCACTAAACGTGTTACTGATAAATCTACTAAATAGAGAGGTTTTCCCTACTCCGAAACTCCCTGTTAAAATAACTTTTCTACTAAGCATAAAGTTGATTAAGATTTGTAGTCGCACAATTGTTTCTGAAAGAAAATGAAATTATCTTCCGTACTTCATTGTGTTTGTGTCTTGTATTTGTTTGAATAAAAAATTGAAGTTACTTTTTTAACAACTTCATTAGCCTGCCTGATTTATGATAAAAATTCTTTTTTCAATGCTTTAGAAATCTCCTCGACCTTTGTCTCCGTTGGTTGCGAGCTAATATCCTTTAGATAAGTATCAGCAAAATGCAATAATCTATTTCCTAATTGATCTTTTTGATTAGAAGAAAGTATACCACTTACTGCCATTGCTATATAATAGGAGTGGAAATTTTGAAGAATGATTTTATAAGTACCATACTGTATAGATTCCAAATCTTCTTCTTCTCGTTTAAAAGCATCTTCCACAAATGCCTTTATCGCAGTAAGCATGCCTGCAATGACATCTTGGTCTATAGTAGTTTCTCTAGATGCACTTCCTATTAGTAAGCCAGAGTTTTTTTGTATTAAGTAGACTTCCTCTATTTGGAAGTCGACTAAAGACGTTAATATTTCTTCACTTGGTTTTACACCGAAAATAGATGATTTCACATTTCTAAAAAGGTCTTTAACCGTAAATGCTTTCTTAAATTTGTCATCTATAGAGTCTTTGAGCGTTTCTATTTGAAGATTAATATATTTCTTTATCATCTTGCCAATGCTAGGAAAAATCGCATTAACAATATCATCTTGGGAATTTTTTATTTTTTCTTCTATCAATTTATTAATAAGCACTTCATACTCTTCGGGTAAATTATTTTTTAATACATCTAATTGTTCTTGAATAGTATCTACACGTTCCCGTTCTTCCTTTAATAGAATTTCTTTAAGCTTCCTTAATAGTATCTCGTCTCCATTTTTCTCTGAATGAGGTGTCATGAACTACTATTTTTTTAATAAACGCTCACTCATCTCTGCTAATAACTTAGCTAAATTTTGACGTTCTTGATTAGTATTTTCAGTAGTGCTTGCTTTCACCTCGTGGATATTTTGGAGTAACAAGCCTTCTAAATGATCTAATTTCGCAGTAAATACTTTTTGCATTTCTTCATTATGCGCCATCTGTTGCTGCTCTAAATCCTTCAATTTGGAGGTCAAAGACGTTTCAACGCTCTCTATGTGATTCTTTAATTCTTTGAAACGGCTATCATAATCATCCATCTGCTGACCCATCAAAATATTCCGAATAGTCGAAATTTCTCCAAAATTAACACCGTTGGTTTCTTTTTTTGACATGATCTATAAAATCTAATTTGTTACAAGTGTCACTAGTCTATTTGATTGGAAAATCCGAAAGATTAGCTATAAACAATTTATATTACAGGAATATACTTCTTTTCTTCTAGCTAATATTATAGTTCAGCACTAACAATTGCTTTCACAACAAATATAACACTAAATTTTTTATATACTGGTTATCAACTGATTAGAAGTATAAATTTAGGTACACCCACACTACTGGACATTGTTTAGAACAGAGAGCAGAGAAGAGAGAGTAGAGACGTATTTCGATTAGAAAACAACGAAATTTCGTCATTTTTTAAACGAAATCTGTCTCTACTCTCTGCTCTCTATTCTCTGCTCTCTATTCTCTACTCTTTAAAATGTCCAGTAGTGTGAAATCAATAAAGAAGTTACTTGTAACTCATTATAGATCAATGACTTGCAAATAAATCAATTATATTTTAATTAAATAACTCCGTAATGAAAAACATTCTTTACAAATTCTTATATCTCTCAATAGCAAAAAAGTTACATTAAAGTAATTTTCATATAATCTAGTAATGAGAACAAATAGGAATCAAAAATAAGAAAAAAGAGTATAATAATTTCATTCGTGTATGAATTGTGAGTAATATTTGAAACTACGCAAAAGTAGGTTAAATTCTAAATTCCTAAACGTTCTGATTTAAGGCAAATACATTTATTTGTATTAAAAAGCATTTTTACGAGTGCTATGCAATAATTTTTATCAGGGCAAACGAAAAGTCGTATTTATAATGTGTGTCAGTGGAAGAAAGTTAAAAACTTTCAAGATATTAGGGTTGAAGTTACAAACTTCAACCATCGACCTGAACATTGTTCAATGAATTATATATTACGATTCTGACTTTTCGTTCGCCTTGTGATTTTTATAGAACAATAGCCAAAAAATACGCACACCCTAAATATACCATCTTCAACTTGGCTTACTACTTAGTAACGATGAAAAAATAAATCACTTATGTACAAATCTTTTGAAGTCTATCAATGGCTAGTTCCTCTAATAGCTATTTATTATATAATAAGAACATTCCGCCAATATGCCAGTGGTAAATATAGCCCTCGTAATACAATAGTCTGGATAATTTTCTGGATAGGCGTTATGTTGCTAGCTCTACTTCCTGATACAGTTGCTAACTCTGTTGCAAGAACATTAGGCTTTAAAGACCATATCAATGCTATCGTTTTCGTTGCTCTAGGTATATTATTTTTAATGATATTTTATTTATCTTCTGCTGTAAATAGAATAGAAGATAAAATGACTGATTTAGTTAGAAAA
>CAKZUM010000095.1 GCA_937921525.1 uncultured Saprospiraceae bacterium | reverse complement strand
TTTTTTGTAATCGTTTCCTCCTCATTTTTTTTTGAGTATAGATGATAGCGCTCTTGCTCTTGCTTACTTAAAATCAGTTGATTTAGTTGAGAAAGCAGTACTTTTTCTTGGTATCTTTTATCTTTTTGTTTTTTCTGTAGTATTAGGGTATTCAGTTCTTTTACAAAAATTTCTAACTCATTCAAGGACAACTTAGTTGCACTTTGTAAAAAGTCCTTAACATCTATTTGTGTGTGCTTTGACATACGATTGTGTTTATAACAAAACTAATCCTTGCACGATCGATGGTTGAAGTTTGTAACTTCAACCTTATATCAAACCGTCCACATCTCTTAAAACACAAGAAAATATCGACTGTAATTAACGACGAATTATTGGTGGCAGATATTTTAAAAATAGCTGACACCTTTTCGTAGACCCCAGATATCAGCCACTTTCAAAGTGTCTGCTATCAAGAGTCCGTCTCTTAGCTTGACGGCTATGATTACAAACTTAAACCATCGACTCTGCAAGAATTTTAAGTAAAAGGAATTGAGCTTAAGCGTTCAAAAGATTCCATTATCAACTTAAGCTAAACCCAAGAATCTTTCCCTATATTTGTAAAAAAACCTAAGCACCGCATTTCTAAATAATACCAATTTATAATGTACCATTCAATTATTAAGAAAACGAGTAGTCTATCCATACTCCTGTTTTCCCTAATTCTATTCATTGGCTGCCAGCCAGCCCTCGCCCAAAAAAATAAAAAAAACAAGTCTGTTACAACAGCAAAAAGCTACCTAGATGACGTCTCCATCGGAGGCCTAAAATGGCGAGGCGTAGGTCCAGCCATGACCTCTGGTAGAATCGCTGACTTTGCAGTACATCCAGATAATCGAAGTGTGTATTATGTAGCGACTGCCTCTGGTGGCGTATGGAAAACAGAAAATGCAGGCACCACTTATGAGCCTATATTTGATAGCCAAGGTTCGTACTCTATTGGTTGCGTTACTTTAGATCCGAATAATTCAAACACTGTTTGGGTCGGAACTGGGGAAAACAATAACCAACGTTCTGTGGGTTTTGGAGATGGTGTCTATAAGTCTATGGATGGAGGCAAGAGTTGGAAAAACATGGGGCTAGAAAACTCAGAGCATATTGGAAAAATAATTGTTCACCCCGATAATTCGGACGTGGTGTATGTAGCGGCTATTGGGCCTTTATGGAGTGAAAGGGGAGACAGAGGGGTGTATAAAACAACTGATGGTGGAACTACTTGGAAAGCTGTGCTAACTGTCGATAAACATACAGGCGCAAATGACTTAGTGATGGACCCAAGAAATCCAGAGGTGTTGTATGCAAGTATGCACCAAAGGCGTAGACATGTGTTTACCTATGTAGGCGGTGGGCCTGGTAGTGGGATGCATAAGAGTGTAGATGGGGGTGCTACTTGGGCAAAAATTAATAAAGGATTACCAAGTGTAGAGATGGGTAGAATAGGATTGGCGATTTCTCCTGCAAATCCAGAATATATTTATGCGATTGTGGAAGCGGCGCAAGGTAAAGGTGGTTTTTATAGATCAAGCAATAGGGGGGCGAGCTGGGAAAAAAGAAGTAGTTATGCTACTTCTGGAAATTACTACCAAGAAATTATTGCGCACCCAACGGAAGCAGAAACAGTATATTCTATGTCTACTTGGAATCATGTAACCAAAGATGGTGGGAAGACTTTCCAGCAAATGAATGAACGTTGGAAACATGTAGATAACCATGTATTATACATTGATCCAAATGATACAGATTATATGCTAGTCGGTTGTGATGGAGGGATTTATGAAAGTTTTGATGGTACAAAAACGTACCAATTTAAAGATAATTTACCTGTTACTCAGTTTTACAAAGTAGCGGTTGATAATGCAAAACCTTTCTATAATATCTATGGTGGGACACAAGATAACTTTAGTATGGGTGGCCCTTCTCGTACAAGAAGTGCACATGGAATTGTGAATTCAGATTGGTTCGTCACACAGGGCGGCGATGGCTTTGAAAGTGCGATTGATCCTGAAAACCCGAATATTGTGTATGCACAATATCAATATGGTGGTTTAACAAGATACGATAAAGCGAGTGGGGAGAACATGAGTATCCAACCTAAGCCTGAAGCAGGAGGAGAAGACTATCGTTGGAATTGGGATGCCCCTTTACAAACCTCTGCACATGTGCCTGGTCGAATATATTTTGCCGCTAATAAAGTTTTTAAAAGTGATGATCGAGGAAATACTTGGGAAACAATTAGTCCAGATTTAACACAGCAGATTGATCGGAATAAATTAAAGGTAATGGGTAGGGTACAAAGTATTGATGCCGTGATGAAAAATCAATCGACTTCTCAATATGGAACAATCGTTGCCTTTCATGAAAGCCCAATCAACAAAGATTTATTGTACGTTGGAACAGATGATGGAGCGATCCAAGTGAGTACGGATGGGGGAGCGAGTTGGAAAAAGAAAACTAGTTTTTCAGGTGTACCTGCTAATACCTATGTGAATCAAATCGTTGCGTCTCAACATGATGAGAATGTAGTCTATGCTTGTTTTAACGATCACAAAAGAGGCAATTTTAAACCCTATGTTTATAAGAGTGTGGATAAGGGAAGTACTTGGAAAAGTATTACTACCAACCTACCAGAAAAAGGAACTTCTTACACCATTGCAGAAGATCATCTTGATAAGAATTTATTATTCGTAGGAACAGAATATAGTTTATTTTTCTCTAACTCAGGCGGACAGCATTGGAAAAAATTAAGTGCAGGTTTACCAACAGTTGCCGTAAGAGATATAGCGATACAAACAGAAAAGAATGACTTAGTATTAGCTACTTTTGGTAGAGGGTTTTATGTGCTAGATGATTATTCAATTTTAAGAAATACGTCCAAAGAAACCTTATCAAAGAAGGCTCATATTTTTCCAATTACAGATGCCCTAATTTTTGTGGAACGTACTCCTTTAGGTTTGCGAGGCAAATCTTTTCAAGGGGATAATTATTATGCAGAAAAGAATCCACCTGTAGGAGCGACCTTCACTTATTTTGTAAAAGACAAGTACAAATCTCTAAAAGAGCGTCGACAAGAGAAAGAGAAAAAAGCAATCAAAGCAGGACAAGATGTAGCTTATCCTTCTTATGAAGAATTAGCGTCAGAACAAAATGAAATATCTCCTTATCTCTTATTCACTATCAGAGACATCAACGAAGAGGTGGTCAGAAAAATAAAAACAGGCTTGAAAAAGGGAATCAACCGAATTACTTGGGATGGTCGTATTGCCTACTTGGGGCCTGTTAGTTTAAAAGCACCTAGGGAAAATATTTTTGGTAATCCTCCAGAGACTAGTTTCTTAGCCATGCCCGGTTCTTATACGGTAAGTTTGTCGCAAAGTATCAATGGCGAACTAACAGAATTGGTAGCACCAACTCC
>CAKZUM010000094.1 GCA_937921525.1 uncultured Saprospiraceae bacterium | reverse complement strand
GTGAAAAGGGTTGGTTGGTCGATTGCCGTATTACACGCGGAGTAAAAAAATAGGAGGAATAAGTAGGGTAGGAATTTTCTCATTTATTTATGCTGTCTATAGGGAAATAAGAGTTGGATTATGAAGAGGCTCAATTTTAACTAATCAGTTTACTACAAACTTTTGAATGAGATAGCTTGATAAAATTCAATGAACAAATCTAGGATTGTTTTTTACCACATAGATACATAGGTCACATAGACTCCTATGCGCTATGCTATGTGACCTATGTACCTATGTGGTAAAATTGTCAACGCTATGACTCTGTGTTCTAATCCATCCCCAAAGCCACCTCAACTCGCTTCGCACAATCCATATAATGATACTTCGTCAATTTATCGCTAGTTCTTTTTGCTCTTCGTTTTAGTTGCTTGTGTAAATCAGCAAGCGACCCTATCGCCAAAGAACGAATATCGGTCATAGCAGGATCTACAGATGCAGTAGAACGATAATAGGTAGAAATCTCTCCCCTAGAAGCTTTACCCGGTTCCAATAAAGCGATTAACTTTTCAAGATGCGCTTTTTGTAAATTACGACGAAAGACAGTCGTTGCTTTTCCTTGATTTAGTTCTGACCAAATACCCTTATGCATTTGAGTGAAAAAATCTTCTAAGCCATAAGCATTTGGATAGCTTGCCTTTGCTTCAATTAAACGTTGTAAGCGACTCGAACTATAGAGTCTATCCAAGGTAGATTTTTGTAAACCAGCAATTCTATTTACCCCATTTTCTGCTTTCAACTTATTTATTAAGGTGTCATTCATTAACCACAAAGGGGCTTGGAAAAGATGTTTATGTAAAAAGGAAACAGCGTTTTGCTGCATAGCTTTAGGTGCAGGTTCATAAATAGCCCCTTCTTGATCAGATGTTTTGGGGGTGTCAAAAATACCACCTACCCACTTGGTAACATGTCCAATATATCTTCGATATTGACCAAAGACGTTGTTATATAATTCTTCAGCTCTCGTGTAATCTCTGCCTTCTTCTTTCGTCCACTCTATTGCATTTGGTAAAATACGTTTTAGATTTTTGATACCATACTCTGAAGCTAACATCGAATTATTACCTAAGTCTTCTGATTGTGCGCGTGGATCAAACTGGCTTAATTCTGTTGAAAAAAGTAATGCAGGATTATTAGCTGCTTTTTCTAAATACCATTGATTTAATATTGCTCTATCTTCTTCTACAGAGTTGGTATTATAGATTGGTTTGTAATTCCATTCTACTGCCCAGCGATCGTAAGCACCTACTCTTGCCATGAGATCGGTTACTCCATCTTCTGGTTGTGCTACATAATTAAAACGGGCGTAATCCATAATCGAGGAAGTATGTCCATTTTCTTCTAACCATTTTTGGTCTCTCAATTTTTCGACAGGTGTGGCATGACTCGCACAAAAATTATGTCGCAAACCGATCGTATGCCCCACCTCATGTGCAGAAACGAAACGAATTAATTGCCCCATTAATTCATCGTCCAATTTATTCGTACGGGCCTTTGGATCAATTGCCCCTACTTGTGTAGTGTACCAATTTTTTAATAACTTCATTACGTTGTGATACCAACCGATATGGCTCTCCAATATTTCGCCACTCCGTGGATCATGTACATTAGGCCCATAGGCATTTTGAATATCAGAAGCAAAATATCTAAGTACCGAAAATCGAGCATCTTCTAAACTCATCGTTGTATCCGCTTCTGGCCAGTCTTTGGCTTGAATTGCATTTTTCCAACCTGCTTGCTCAAAAGCACTCTGCCAATCTTCTACTCCTTGCTTCAAATATTTTCTCCATTTCACAGGAGTAGCAGGATCAATATAGTAAACGATAGGTTTTTTGGGTTCTATTAATTCTCCTTGCTGCTGACGCAACGCATCCTCAGGAGACTTTGCATCTAATGGCCATCGAACGGTAAAAACTTGTTCTTCACTCCGTTGTTGATCGTCATCAAATACCGTAAAGCTATTCGCAAAAATTCCCACTCGTTGATCGAATAGTCGAGGTCGGCGTGGAGTCTTTGGCAATAAGATCATGGAGGTATTAAACTCAAAAGTTAATACTCCAGAATTGACGCCACCCACTAAGTCTCTTGTCCTACGTGGTGCACCTGGCTTTGGAGGAGTGATAGACGGAGGAGAAACGGAATAGGTTTTAACAGACCGCACTTCCACATTAATTGGGTAAGCATTGATGCTTTCTATATAGGAGCGATCTTTTTCTAAGCCTTTCAATTTATATCGCTGTTTAAAATAAGGCGAAACGGCAAATGCTTGATTAGCCCCTTCAAAAAACTTCGTTACATCTACTAGTACGGAGGTATCTCCTCGTGCTACATCAATATCAAATGCCGCAACTATTGGATGATTATTAGAGTTGACAACTGCCGTATGAATCGGTTGTTCCTCGTCTGAACTAACATTCACAAAGTTCACTACTTTAATAAAGACCTTTTCTTTAGGCCCTTTTTCAAAACGGACTACTTGTCGATTGGCTAACTCTCCGCCATAGCCTGCCCCTGTTGGGGTTTTAGATAATCTCGTAATTGCTAAAATGTCTCTACCAAATATAGAGTCTGGTATTTCAAAATAATACTTGTCGTCTACTGCATGTACGGATAACATTCCTGCTTTGCTTATTGCTTCACTGGTTACAATATCTTGGAATGTTTTTTCTTCTTCCTCTTCTTTGTCTGACTTTTCTTTTTTGTCTTTTTTATCTGATTGTGCGGAGATTGCTACTGGCAAGCTACAGCATAGGCAGAATAAAAATAGTTTGAAAATAAAATTAGGATTTGTCATTGGTTAGTTATATTGAAGTTGTTTAAAAATGTATAACTGGATTATTTGCAAGTCATTGATTGTTAATGACTTCGCCTTTTTTATTTCCCGTAGCTAAGGCTACGAAAAATAAAAAAGACTGTGTCCTAACAATCAAGCACTTACAACTAATCTCAGTCT
>CAKZUM010000093.1 GCA_937921525.1 uncultured Saprospiraceae bacterium | reverse complement strand
TTCCAATTATGAGTACCGACTTAATAGAATTGTCCTTCGGCATCTGTTTTTTTTTGTTTTGTTCCTTGAATAAAAGAACCCATTTTTATGAGGGATCAGGGCAAAAAATTACGCAAAGATAATAGAGTTATTTTTAAAAGGTAATAATAATAAGGAGAATCCATTCTTTTAATTATCGATAAATAAGTGGATTAAAATTTAATTTTTAAAATCACAGTAAAAAGCAGATTATTACTTTTTAAATGAGGTGCTTCCCAAATAGTATAGAGTATTTAAATTTAGATAAATTGTTCTGAATGTATTAATTTTACTCGTCTTTAGCCTTAGTGCAGAGATTAATTCAAAAAATCACGTTAGGTATAAGTTTTGTTTGGTCAACATCTAGGCGGGATAGCCCGACAAAAATATCGGAGATGAGGGAATATATTCCCGAACCGCTTGCGGATGGGCTGGCTTTTTGTCTAGGGTTTTTGGTTCTTTTCTTTTGCTATACTCTTTATGCCTCTAGGCATAAGCTTACGCAGAATGCAAAAAGAACAATGTTTACTTAAGAATACTCTTTTAGAAAAAGAAAATACTATTCACTAATCAATACAAATCAATGTTTCCAAAAAAGACTTACACCAAAAGAAGAAAAGTATTAAAAAAACAAATCAAGTCTGGTTTAGTCCTATTAATGGGTAACGAGTTAAGTAGTATGAACTACACCGACAATACCTACCATTTTAGACAGGATAGTACTTTTCTCTATTATATAGGCTTAGACTTACCAAGTTTGACAGCTATTATTGATGTAGATAAAGGAGAGACGATGTTATTCGGTACGGAGTTGACGATTGATGACGTGATATGGACAGGGCCACAACCTTCTTTAAAATCATTGGCAGCAAAATCGGGTATCAAGAAAGTAATACCACCTACTCAAATTGCTACCATCATTAAAAAAGCCAAAAAAGCAGGTAGAGCCATACATTTTCTCCCTCCCTATCGGCCAGAAAATAAAATTAAGTTAAGCGAATGGATGGGTTTACCTATTAATGGCTTGTCGTGTATTTCATGTGTTCCATTGGCAAAAGCGGTTATAGAACAAGCCTTAGTCAAGACGAAAGAAGAGATTAAAGAAATGGAAAAAGCATTGGCGATTACTGCCGACATGCACTTAACGGCAATGCGTACCGCTAAGCCAGGAATGAAAGAGGCAGAAGTGACAGGCAAGGTACATGGCGTTGCGATTAGTGCAGGCGGCAATCTAGCCTATCCAATTATCTTAACGGTAAATGGACAAACCTTGCATAATCACTATCATGGGAATACTTTAAAGAAAGGACAATTATTGTTAGGTGACTTTGGGGCAGAAACTGGAATGCACTATGCAGGAGATATTACCCGAACCTTTCCTATTTCTGAAAAGTTTACCGAGAAGCAAAGAGATATTTATGAACTGGTCTTAGCGATGGAAATGGCCTCTATTGATGCTTGTAAGCCAGGGGCTATTTATAAAGACATTCATCTAGATGCCGCTAGAATTTTAGTAAATGGCATGAAAGATTTAGGGCTGATGAAAGGCGATACGGATGCTGCTGTTGCAGAAGGGGCACATGCCTTATTCTTCCCACACGGATTAGGACATGCGATAGGATTGGATGTGCATGACATGGAAGATTTAGGAGAAGATCTAGTAGGCTACACCGATGATATAAAACGAAGCCCACAATTTGGTTTGCGTTCACTTAGATTCGGTAGAGCTTTGGCGAAAGGACATGTTATGACAGTAGAACCGGGCATCTACTTCATTCCAGAATTAATAGATCGTTGGAATAAGGAAGGAAAATTCAAAAACTTTATCAATTATTCCAAGCTAAAAAGTTATCGAGATTTTGGGGGTATTCGTATTGAGGATAATGTTTTAATTACGGGAAAAGGCCAAAAAATATTAGGTCCACCTATTCCAAAAACGGTAGGAGAAATTGAGGTGATTCGAACGGTAGCTTTGGCGTAAAAAAGTAGGCTTTTTTTGTCCAGCAACTTCCCGTTTTAACTCGACAGTTAAAACGTCTAGACAAATTTCTTTGCAACCGCTTTAATTTGTCCAGCAACGGGAAGTTGCTGGACAAAGCTAGACTACTTAAGTTAATACCGTCATAGCCCATTTTTAAATCAGCGCAATGAAGTCTACTATACAAATACAAAACCTAAAAAACGTCCCACTAAAAGATATTGTCGAATGTATGTTGGAAGCCTTTGATGGTTATTTCGTAAAAATGCCAGAAGACGTTGCCTATTGGAGGAAAAGATACCAAGGTGCACGAGTCGATTTTGAATATTGCTATGGTGCTTTCGATAAAGGTAAATTAGTAGCCTTTATCATCAATGGTATAGATCAACTTAATGGACATTTAACAGCCTTCAACACAGGCACAGGCGTACTACCTACCTATCGAGGAAGACAATTGGTTGATAAAATATATGCTTACGCCATTCCTTTTTTAAAAAAGAAAGGGATTACCAAATGTGTTTTAGAAGTCATTCAAGACAATGCCAGAGCGATTAGAGTCTATCAACGAATAGGTTTTGCGATCCAACGAAATTTAAACTGTTATAAAGGATTCCTTTCAGGCAGCGACCAAAATTTTCAAGTCAAAAAAATAGATTTTTCTGAACTAAAGAATCTAGGATACCCTAAGCATAATTTCTATTCATGGGATCATACCAACGATGCTTTAGCCCAATTGGAAACCGAGTATGAAACCTATTTTGTAGTGGATAATGAGCATAAAATACTAGGTTATTTTATAATCAATCCAACGAATGGTCGGCTTGCGCAAGTAGAATTGGAAACAGGAGGTTACGATACAATTACTACTGCTATTAGTCAGATAAATAAAGAGGTCAGGATAGTCAATGTAGATGATCGACGAGTAGATTTAATTGAAAATTTACTAGCTAATGGTTTAGAGAATACGATTAATCAGTACGAAATGGAAATGGATATTTAAAATCATAAAAGAGCGTCTAATTTGCAGTCTCTACTCTCTCAGCGAAACGGTCTCTCTTCCCCGCCCGCCTGACGAAAGTCGGGCTGGTCTATTCTATAAAAAAAATATGCAAAACGAAAAAAACAAAGTAATCATTGCCAACATGAGTGGCTTCTATGGAGATAGATTGAGTGCCGCCAAAGAAATGGTAGAAGGCGGGCCCATAGATTTTTTGACAGGAGATTATTTAGCAGAATTGACGATGGCTATTCTGTATAAAGCACAGGCAAGGCGACCAGAACTAGGCTATGCTAGAACCTTCTTGAAACAGATGGAAGGGATTATGGGAACCTGCTTAGATAAAGGAATTAAAGTGGTCGTAAATGCGGGCGGCTTGAATCCATCAGGACTAGCGGCGGCATTAAAAGAGGTCGCAAAAACCTTACAGGTACATCCAAAAATTGCCTATGTAGAGGGAGATAATTTAATGCCCCGATTAGCAGATTTACAAAAAAAAGGTGTTAAAATAAACCACCTAGAAAAAAATATTACCTTATCGCAATACGGATTACCACCTGTATCAGCCAATGCTTATTTAGGTTGTTGGGGAATTGTAGCAGCATTAAAGGATGGGGCGGATATTGTGGTAACAGGTAGAGTCGCAGATGCGTCCATCGTAATGGGTCCAGCAGCTTATCATTTTGGTTGGAAAAGAAATAATTGGGATGAATTAGCGGGTGTAGCTATTGCGGGTCATATTATCGAATGTAGTGGACAAGCAGTAGGCGGAAATTATTCTAACTTTGAAGAAGTACCTACCTTCAAAAATATGGGCTTTCCTATTGCAGAAGTTTTTGAGGACGGTAGTTCTATCATTACAAAGCATCCTAACACAGGAGGTTTAATTAGTGTCGGAACAGTCACAGCTCAATTATTATACGAGGTCAATGCACCTGCCTATATAACCCCCGATGTAGTGGCGCATATTGATACCCTAAAAATCGAGCAAGCCGCAAAAGACCGAGTAAGTATCACAGGAACAAAAGGAACACCCGCAACAACAAGTGCAAAGGTAACCGTCAACTGTATGGGAGGCTTTCAAAACAGCATGACCCTCCATATTGCAGGTTTAGATATTGATGAAAAAGTAGCCATTTTCAAACAATCCTTTTTAGAAGCCGTTGGTGGAGAAAAAGCGTTTGATAAGTTACAATTTCAATATTTAAAATCCCATAAAATAGACCCAACCCACAACGAAGAAGCCTTTGCACATCTTAGAATCAATGTTGTAGATAAAGACCCAAAGAAGGCAGGAAAAATGTTTACAGGAGCGATAGTAGAAATGGCACTGTGTATGATTCCAGGATTCTGTATGAGCCAACCACCTAGCCCTGCCAGCCCAAGAATTGTCAATTTTCCAGCCCTAATAGATAAAAAACATTTGCTACAAAGAGTAGATATAGATGGCAATAAAATAGAAGTAAAAGAAGTTATTCCAAAAGGAAAAACCCTAACAATCAAAAAATCAAAACTCAAATACAAGCATAAATTTAACACCCAAAAAACTAAGAAAATATTTTTAGGCAGGTTATTTGCCGCACGTTCAGGAGATAAAGGAGGCAATGCGAATTTGGGCGTATGGGGTAAAACACCAGCCTCTTATGTGTTCCTAAAAGAGTTCTTAACCGTCAAAAAGCTAAAAGAATTACTACCGGACACAGCAGCCTTCAAAATTGTACGCTATGACTTCCCCAATTTACTAGGCTTAAATTTCTATCTAATCGGCTTTCTGGGAGACGGAGTAGCCGCCACCACAAAAATGGATGGCCAAGCCAAAACCCTAGGAGAATACCTAAGAGCCAAAATTATAGAAGTACCAGCAGAACTAATTAAATCATAACAGTCCCAACGGGACGACACCCTGTAACCCATGACGCAGTCATGGGAGGACGACATCCTGTAACCCATGGCGCAGTCATGGGAGGACGACATCCTGTAACCCATGACGCAGTCATGGGAGGACGACATCTCGTAACCCACGACGCGGTCACGACGCAGTCATAGGAGGACGACATCCTGTAACCCATGACACAGTCGTGGGCGACATCAGGCACTCATAGAGTATGAAAAACAACCTACTAATAAGAATACTAGTCATGCTAGGAATATATCTAGGCCTAACTTACTACGGAGGAACCTACGGCAAAATGATCCTATACCCCATCAGAATGCTAGTCACCTTCCTGCACGAATTCGGACACGCCTTCGGCGCCCTAATCACAGGAGGAAGAGTCGCCAACCTAGAAATACGCCCAGACGGAAGTGGGGTCTGTTGGACCGCAGGAGGTAACCGAGCAATCATACTAATGGGTGGCTATATCGGCAGTGCCATATTTGGAAATCTACTATTTTATATAGGCTCAAGGGCCAATAACACGGTCGCAAAAACCACCACCTATTTATTAGCAGCCGTTATGGTATTTGTAGGCTTAGTTTGGTTTACTTCTTTGTTTACGACAGGGATGCTCTTACTATTTGCAGCGGCATTATTTTTAATAGCTAGTAAAACAAATTTTGATTCAGACATTCTCCTATTCTTTGGCTTGGCGAGTATCTTATATATTATACAAGACTTCAATGTAGGCCCTACCTCAGACTTAGCGCAGTATGCTAAGATATTTGTAGTCGTGCCTGCTTTTGTGTGGATGTACTTATGGTTAGGGGTGGCCTTACTCCTATTCTTTTATAATATTCGATTGATCTTTCGAAGCAGTGGTGGGGCGGACAACATATTTTTAGAAGAAGATGATCGGTATGCTTAATGCTTAAGCAACCCGCTCTATGACATTTAGCAGTCGTTCAGATAAATCATTTTGACAAGCCAGTTGATAATCTTCATAAGAACAAGGAATTAAATGATTCTTTTTCTTCTTGTTCTTGTGGGGTACTTCTATCCACCAGCGTCCACTTCTAGTACTTTTCCAAAAGGTCAATTCTTGATCATATCCTTTTAAGGTTACAATATATTCTAGCATTCCTTCGGTGGAAATAGGAAAGTCCTTTTTCCTATAATAAATACCTTCTATGGTATACCAGACCATTTGCGCAATCAACTGGGCAGTCTGTTCTTGATGATCTTTTTCTTTACAATAACCATAAAAACCAATAGAACTTAATTTATCACTAATGCCTGCATAATGGCAAACTTGACAAGCCTCCTCAGAAGTAAATCCACTAGGAGAATTTTCCCATAAGCCAGGTGCTTCAGCCATCTTAAGCGCAGCCATATTAAAATAAACAGCGTGGGCATCTCTTATGATAGGTTCTAGCTGTTCCATTTGAGATTTCGCAAGGCCGAGTCGGGTGCAGTCGTAATTTTTATTTTGATAATAATGAATGCTATCAATAGGCGACAGATGAGATTGATACCCAATTAATCCTAAATTTCCAAGCCTCGGCTTCCGACCTTTTCTTAAGACCGATAGATAATTTTCTATCTTTTTATGGTGAGCCAATTTTTCATCAAACACTACAAGATTTACCTTTTTCAGTTGATCTTTATAGGCTTTAAATTGTGCGGTAAAAGGGGCAGGCTCATTACTTAAAATAATAGGAATAATTCTACTGGCTAGTAATTCTTTCAATACAGGTAATAGGGTATCCTCAGAAGGATTCCTAAGATTTCCAATATCAGCAATAGGAAATTTGCTAAAAGGATGTCCCATTTGATATAGATACTTGCGGATGGTATCTGTTTCAGGACTAATGCCAAGCAGTGCTATTTTGCTAGTTCTGAGGTCAGGAAATTGACCTCCAATATGTTGTAAAATAGTAGATCCTATTTGCCAAGACGCTAAGTTGTCTATCTCTATCTTTGGGGCTTGTAGCCAGTTTTCTAACATAGTATATTTTTGAAGTTATTCATCCGATCATTGCAAGTGGAGTATCGTCAATTTAAGGGTGTAGATGCCTAAATATGCGTAATTCAACGCGGATGACACGGATTTTGACAGGTCGCCTGTACTAGATGTGTTCAGTAGGTCGTGAGCGTTATATGCCAGTATTATAACTGTCAACATCACTCACGACCTACAAAAATCCATACAGCTACGAAGTAGCTCCGTACTGGAGTAGAATTTAGCAATAAAAAAAGTCAACGCCTAGATACACGACCTACAAAAATCAAAAAAAATCCGTGTGGCTACGAAGTAGCTCCGCGTTGAATTATGCGCACTTAGACATCATACAGCTTATCGTATTTAATAAACATCCGTAGCCAACATCACCAAGGTACAAGCAATCTCTGCCTCAATCCCTTTAGCCTGCGCCAAAGCTACCAATTCTGGATTCTCCGTTCCAGGATTAAAAATAATGCGCTTAGGATTTAGAGATAAAATATAGTCGTAATAAGGTTGTTGCCTCTTAGGATTCATGTATAAAGTAACC
>CAKZUM010000092.1 GCA_937921525.1 uncultured Saprospiraceae bacterium | reverse complement strand
CCAATCTGCTCAAATAATCTTACTAAATAATCGTTTAAGTAGTCTGACAAAAGCAGTCGGTATTAGTCAAGCTACTTTGACGACTATTAAACAGAATCTTTTTTGGGCCTTTGCTTATAATATTGTGGCCATTCCCATGGCGGCAGTTGGTTTGTTGAGTCCTATGTGGGCAGCATTGTTTATGGCGTTTTCCGATGTGGTCGTGATTGGTAATTCTTTGCGCTTGAAAAAGAGAAAGATCTTTTGATAGCTAAATTGGCATAATTCAACACGGAGCTACTTCGTAGCTACACGGATTTTTTTGGATCTTTGTAGGTCGTGAGGGATGTTGACATTTGATCGGACTGCTATAGGTGATCCGATCAATTTTATGAATTCTCGTCTTGTATGATTCATCACTAATCTGCTTCGTAATCACATGAATGATCCGGATTTTTGTAGGTAGTGAGTTTAACATAATCTAGCTGAATTATAAAATCATAGTTTCATTGTGATAAATTAGAAATAAGCTTTATCAATATTCACATACTTACCAGTTAAGAGAAAATGAATAATTTCGTAAAGTTCAGCACAATCGAAGAAAGTAATAACATTAGCTTCTCTTTTTTCTCGTTCTGATTTTATATAGAACTTACTTGTTTGTTCCTCATTTCCATGAGTTAAATAAAGTTCATTACGTTTTGTCTTTATTTTAGCCAAATCATTAACTAATTTGGTAACATTAAATTGGCGATGAGTTAAATTTTCAAAATCTCCACGCGAAAAAGCAATTAATAAAAATGCAATTTGTTCTCCGATGTTGTTAGTATAATCCTTCTTAAAGGTTTTCCTATTGTGAGACTCATCATGAGCATTACTTAAATAAAAAACATTTGAAGGATTGTTATAATCTGCTAATAACAAGGTTCTAATTTGATTAGTACCAGTTTTGCGCTTTTGTAAAAAATACTCATATTCGTCACCAGAAATGATATTGATTCTTTCAATTAAATCTTCTACTATCCTGATATCATTTTTTTCTTTTGGTCGTTGATTAGAATCCTCTGGTGTAGTCATCCACTTTATCTTTTCGTAATAAATAAACTGAATATCATTTAAACAGCTCCAAAGTGTCATAAAAGCTAGCTCCAAATCAGAATAATAAAACCTCTCTTTATTATATCTAGAATCTTCATAATCTCTCTTAAGTAACCCAAAAAACATTCCTAAACGCTCAATTATACGCTTCTCAACAACTGTTTTATCTCCATCAAGATTTTTTTCTTTAATTAGAGTACTACCCTCTTTGATAGTTGAGATATGACCCCAGAATGCAGTTAAAATATTAGACTTTATCCTACAGCTTCTAATCAATTCCAAAAACGCATGATATTCTTCTCTCAGAATATGTACATTAGAATCAATCTCAGGAGAAGGTTTTATAAAATACCCATCAGCACCTGCCTGAATAAGTTGTTCCATATTCCAAGCTTTATTGGAAGCTGTAAAAATAATAACAGAGATGTGAGGATATTTTTCTTTTATAGTTTTTAATAAGGTGCCGCCACTAAAATTAATAATAGGAGTATGTGCGTAATTACTAGCTTCCTCCTCCTCTCGTAATCGTAAATCAAGAAAGATAACATGTGGTGTATATTCATCAATGTCTTTGAAGATATCATTATTGATTTCCTCATTTGTTTTCTCAAATAATAAGTAATCATCAAAAATATTTAGAGATGCTTGACTGCTTATTCTTTTAATAATTTTTTCAAGTACATCTCCCCATCCTTTCTTGTGTTGGTCATCTATTAACATGCAATTAAAGGCTATATTATCTGGGACATACTCAGTTAATTCAAAACTTTCAGAAGAAAAGAGTGCTTTATTTTTACATTTTAAATACTTGAAAAACAGATCATTTTCTTTATGTGTTAAAGCATGTATATTAGAGGTTAGATTCTGACCACCTGTTAATTGGGATAGTAGATAGGCTCCCCATTCATTTGTGATCGCATGGCTTGTACTAGGGGGCAAGACAATCAGTTCGTTTGAATAATTATTAGATAGTGGAGGAATTTCCAACAAAATTATATCTATCTCTGACTTAATCTGTTTATCATTAACGAAATCTCCCTTACATAAAAAATAAGTACGAACTGATGGAATAAATTTAATTTTGTTGAATTCTTGTGAAATTTCAACAAAATCCTTTTCATTTATCCATAAGATTTTAGCCTTAGAATATATTAAACTTGGAGTGAGTCTTATATGAGCGATAATTTTTAATGCGTCTACTATTTCACAAGTTGAAGAAATAATAATTGATTGATTATCCGAATTCTGTGATAGTTTAGATAAAAATTCCATCCATCCTTCATCATTCGAAGAAAAATTTCTAGAAATAGCGTCTCTATCATACTGATAATTAAAATAATCATAACTGTCTAAATAATGAGGAATTTTTTCAGTTATAGCTTTAGGGCTAATCACAGATATTTTCATATGCTCACTCTATTATATTTCTCAGGATAAATTTTCTCAATTGTTTTGGTCTATTAAATTCTGGGAGATCTATATCACCGACAAACTGTCTTATTCGATGAACATATTCAGTTGGTAATTTTTTTAAATCTATGCTATTAGCTCTTATATCATTATTAATTTTATAAATAGAATCATTTTCTATTTTCAAATTTGGAATTACATCTTTTGATAAAAAAGGTTCTAAAGATACAATACTGCTCAACTGAATTAACCTAATAGCATCATTCAACGAATTGTAGAAATCTTCATCTGACATAAATATGTCATTTGTGTTCTCTTGAGTACTCAATGTAGTTTCATCTCCAGAAAAAGATAATATTGGTAATTTACGAAGTTTAGCTACTTCGTAAACCTCCTTATATTCAGGATTAGATTTATGAATAAAGACTGCATTACAAAAATCTAAATCGTTTGTATCTATAGTTTCCTTAAAGGTGAAAAAGCTATCCCGAATAAATTTTGAATCAAGATTGTTTTTTGCAATTTCTCTTCGAACATTATTATTATCTACAAGAATTAGTTTTATCGGACGGTAAAATATAAATTCATAGGTAAAGCCTTTTGGTTCATAATTCTCTGATGGTGATGATGAAATATAAGGTAACGAACTAACCTTAAATTGCCCTCTGGGGAATATGGCTCTAATGTTAAAATTACAGTAACCAAATAAAAGAGCACGAATTTGCCCCAAATTTCCTTTATTCATTATCGCTTCTAAATCTTGTACGTTTTTTTTTGAAGTAGACTTTAGATCTATTATTCTTAGTACAACTTTATTATTCCATTTTTCTGCAGTAACTTTTAGACCTCCAACACCGTTGCCATATTCCATGGCATTTTCTAACACTAATCCAATTGCTTGATTAATGTTTTTTGTTGAAATAAATATATCTGTAAAAACAACATCTAATTCTTTGCTCAAATCTAAATACCAAAATTTCTTCCAAAAATCAGGTATTATTGATGCATTAAAAAGAATGATTTCAGACATTTTCATTTGATGCGAAAAACGAATAGTTTTTCTGAAGCTATGAACTAAAGGAGAAAAATGTAAAAATGTATCACCTTGATAATATTTCTCTCCAAATTCATCTAACCATTTGTGATACTTAAGACGTCCTATAAATGATTTTAAACCTTTGTTAATTTCAATTGGTAGCCAAGGATAAGAGCTATTATCAGGATTACTTTTTCCGTATTTCTGGAATTCTATGTCTAGTTGATTTACTAATTCATTATATTTAATGTTTGCTTTATGCATAATCTGACCAAATATATGGGTTTGGTCTTTAAATTTTCCTAAAATTTGGACTAATCGTTGGGGGTTGTGTTCCTCATTTTTATCTCTTCTACTATTATTAGGAACTATATCATTATAAATTTTTTCAGCTCCTTTTTCAAAAGGATTATGGAAAGTCTTTTCATTATATTGTTTTGTAAGCGTGCTGTGAAGTACGTACTTGCACCTTCCATCATCTGCCCATAATTTTGTACAAAAAAAACATGAGACATAAAACTCAAGCAGAGATGGAGATTCTACTAAGGTCTTACCGTAATCATGAAGGTACGCAAAAAGATTTTTGCGCAGCCCATGGCATTAGAGCTAACCAATTACACTATTGGCAACGTAAACTATCAAAAACAGCATCGGCTACTAAAAGTAATAAATTTATACCACTTAAAGTAGAAGCGGTTGAATTAACGGAGCGAATAGAAATTAATTACCCGAATGGAAATACCGTTCGGATACCTGCAACCACCGCTGTAAAATTAGTGGAGCAATTACTACAAATACGCTGCTAATGTTTTCCCTAAACGAACGACATCAATATTATTTATATCAGGAGTCGACAGATATGCGCAAAGGCTTTGATGGACTGAGTGGTTTAGTCCGAAATGAATTAGGACAAAATCCATTATCAGGAGACGTATTTATTTTCATCAATAGAGGCCGTAATCGAATGAAGCTTTTAGTGTGGGAGCAAGGCGGATTTGTATTATACTATAAACGTCTGGAACGCGGTCGATTTGAAATACCCAATGTAGAAACTGGAGCAAAAAGTAGTGTGATAAGTTGGCAAAAACTAATGCTTATTGTAAAGGGAATCGACTTGCAATCCGTGCGGAAAAGAAAGCGATTTTCTTATAAAAAAACAGGTTGATATAAGTCAAAGTATGTACCTTTTTTTGTATCTTTATAGGACAATGAAAGGGTATATTGAAATAGAAAAATATAAAGAATTAGAGGCTAAATATCAAATGCTGTTCTTCCAAATGGAGCAGCTTAAACGGTTAGTGTATGGCGCAAAAAGTGAACGCTTTACAAGTGGACAAAACCCTGAACAGCTGCAATTATTTTCTCCACCGCCTACGGAGGAGCCAGCTTCAACTATCCATGTTGCAGCCCATGAAAAGAAACGCAACTCCGCCAAGAAAAAGCCTGCTCGTTTATTACTACCCGAACATTTAGAAAAAAGAGAAGTGATAATAGAGCCAGACCAAGATACTACAGGAATGGTAAAAGTTTCCGAAGAACGAACAAATATTTTGATGTATACTCCTGCCGAGTTGTATGTTAAAGTGTTAGTACGTCCTTATTATAAAGCTAAAGCAACTTCGGCAAACTCAACAAGTCCAGAAAGCTCAACTACGCAAGAAGAATCTACGAAGATTTGTATCGCTCCAATGCCGAGTCGATTTATAGAAAAATGTATAGCGGATGAAACCTTATTAGCAGCTATTATTGCAGATAAATATGTGGATCATCTGCCTCTATATCGTACAAGGGAACGCCTAAATCGTTTAGGAGTTCTCATCCCTAAATCTACCATGTGTGGTTGGGTGGCACAGTCTGCTGATCGATTGCTTCCAATGTTCGAAAAATTAGTAGAACTTGTTTTGAAGGCAACGTACTTGATGATAGATGAAACAAGAATAGAAGTACAAGTCAAAAAGCCTCCTGCCAAAAGGAAAAAACCTAAAAAAAGCAAAACTCATCGAGGATATTATTGGGGCTATTTAGCAGTAGAGCAACAATTACTTTTCTTTGATTATAATTCCTCTAGATCAGCAACCAACCCAATGGCGCGCCTAAAGCAGTATGCAGGTACGATCCAAACAGATGCCTACGAAGTATATGATCAAGTCAGTAAAGCTTACCCTGATTTGATTCATTATCACTGCTTAAATCATGGCCGAAGAGAATTTGAAAAAGCACTCGCTAATGATCAACAATTGGCCAGCCATGCCCTGCAAGAAATTCAAATATTATATGCCATTGAACGACATGCTAGAGAGCAGGATTGGTCGGTAGAACAATGCTACCAAATTCGACAAGAAAAATCCAAACCTGTGTTAGAGGCTTTATATAAATGGATGGAAGAGCAGTCCCCGAAAACGCTTCCAAAAAGTCCAATCGGAAAAGCGATGGGATATATGCTTAAAAGAAAAAAGACGATGATGCATTACTTGACGGATGGTCGATTAAATATTGATACCAATCCTATCGAGAATGCCATCCGCCCAATTGCAGTAGGCAGGAAAAATTATCTCTTCGCAGGTTCTCACGAGGCCGCACAACGGGGAGCCATGTTTTATTCTTTTTTTGCTTGCTGCAAAATGCATGAAGTAGACCCCGTAGCGTGGTTAACAGATGTTATGCAACGACTACCCAATCATCCGATCAATAAAATAGAAGAACTCCTCCCACATCTTTGGACACCTCAACAGACACAAGATCCTGCCTAATTAAAAAGAACGAAACATAAAAAAACCGTATCTATGGTCATAGATACGGTAAGTTTAAAACGTGTTTAAAATATAGTCGTCCCTGACTATTTGCACAAGGATTACACCACAGCCTCTTTGCATATACCATGATAGATATATAGAGAAATGTTTAGATTTATATATTTTTGTATAATTATATTAGTAAGTGGAATGATCGGTTGACTGGCATATAACAAATATAATACATCTGTTGCTATTTGCCTAATTTTTACTGCTTTTTTTGAGATGTACTTTACGGAACGCTTACCTACATCTCCACGATCAATCCTTCATCCGCAGGGATTTCTCCTTTACAAACTGCTTGATGAATCGCTGCCATTCCTTCCAAACCATCAATTTTTCTAAAAGTAAGCCATTCTCTAGTTTTGGCAGCCGCTTCTAACATAAAGGAAGAACTCTTTTTGTCAAAACCAGCAGGGCCCCATTCCTTTAATCTTTTTTGGATATGACCGGGCGCAAAAAAGAATTCACTTCGTTCCGTAATCATTCCTTTTGGGGGCTTTGCTTTGGCGTCTTTCCAATGGGTCAATCCTACGTTAATTGTAAACTTCATATTGTCTCCAAGATGCTCGTGCAAGGCTAGTAAGACTTTACTATTTCCAGACATATCTACAATGATCGTTGGAATTGATGTATCAATTTCAGTAATGGCATCATAGGTCAATGTACTATCATAAAGAGATCGTTCCTTGACTGTTGCTAAATTTCTTGGAGAGGTTATACCTATGATATGCGGAGCATTTTCATCTGCTTTTAGGGCGTAGGCTAATCCAATACTGGTTTTGCTAGAGGCACTTAAAATCAACACTTGCTTGGCACCATACCAATCGTTATCCTGTAAGGAATCCCATAGGCAAAACGAGGTCAAGTATAAAGGAAATAGTAGGGAACGCTCTTTATCTAAAGTAGTAGTATAACCAGGTTCTGCTTTGACTCGACGATAGAGATTATACCCCTGTGGTAGCTTGGTCCGATGCTCTGCACCATCGACAAATCGTTTATCGGAAACTTTAATTGGTTTCATTTTCAAATGAGTGGCTGGTGGAAAATAACCAAACAAACGGTCTCCAATAGGAATATCTGATACGGTAGATTCTACGACATCTGCAAAGCCCCACACGGGTATGACGCCCCACCCATCGGGATTGTCTCCAACAGGCGGAAAGAATTGCCAGTAGCCGACCATATCCGCCGCTACTGCATAGGTAATATTATTAGCGGAAAAAGCAAATTTATCTATTTTGACTAACACTTCTCCTTCTTTTATAGATAGCTCTTCTTTGGGTGTTTCTACCAAACGACCATTAAAGAACAGCTCCTTGTTTACCTGAAACTGCGGACGCGTCAAAGCTTGCTGATCAGTCGTATTAATTTCCTGCATAAATTGCTGCAATTTCATCATTGCAGGCATGGCATTACTTCGCATTCTTTTGATAATCGCTTGCTTCTCTTCATCCTCTTTTGATACGCCTTTGACCATTGCGCTAAAGCCATCTAATCGGTTTTTTAATAACCATTTTCCGATCTCTTTATCCTTTGACCAATTGAATTGATTCATCATCATTCCCATTAACATTCTGATCCAATCGGTATCATGATTCGGAAGTGGTACTACGCCACAGATATTATTTTTTTCTTTTTCAGTTTCATACGCCACCTCTACGTGGGCTATAAATGCAGCACTAAAAACAGGTTGATAAGGACGGACTGTTTGAGGCGTAATTACATTTCCCTTAAAAACAGGAATCATTTTAATATCTTTCCGAATAGCTGTCGCAGAACAATCTATATGTAGATGATTTATACTGGTCGGTATAGTATCATTTCGGAATACGATTTTATCTTTTTCTATCCGCTGTACTCTACCCTTTCGGACAACATGCTTAATTCTTTGTAATTGCTTTAATTCCTCTTGACTAATAGTCGCTCCATGAAACATCGTTGGGCGAACGGATTTATCTAACCTTAATAAAACTCCAGCGGCTTCTAGTCTATCAAATAAATCAGTAATAGAAGTTGCTTGGGCTACTGCCTCAAATTGGGCAGCCTGCGCCCCCATGGTATGCTCAAAAAATTCTTCTGTTGGCTGGGTATTTTGTCTATCCAATAACCAAGCATCTCTAGATACAATCCATGTAATTTTATCGGGGTCTACTCTATTTTCCAATAACCATAAACAAGCATCTATTCCTGTTTTCCCTCCTCCAATGACGACAAAACCAGCTGGTGGGGTTTTGATTTTAGGCAAATCATTTAAAGGCATAAACTGCACCTCAGGGGCAATCGTAAAACTAGGGGTGTGGGTTGAAGGGACTACTGTTTTTAAATAAGTACAGTCTACTATTTTTTTGTGGACCTTTACTTCAAATTGCTCTCCTGTCATCATAGAAGTAAATTGATTGTTCCCTTTGTATTCACACAAGGGAAAATATTGTACTCTACCTGATGGCAAAAATTGATGCCGCATTACTTCATCGAAGTAGGCACTTACCTCTGCACCAGAAGCTAATTCATGTAGTCCTTTATTTAAACCTATACTATCTTTTTTTCCACTACTTAGTTCTTTAGAACTTACGCCATAAAAGGCGGAGGGTTGGTGCAGTGTTACAAATGGGTAGGCCTTATTCCAGTGTCCGCCAGGTTTAGCATATTTATCGACTATGATAATATTGGCGTCTGTTTCTGTAACTAATATATCTGCGAATGCCATTCCCATAGCACCACTTCCGACAATAAGATAATCTGTTTCTAGGTTCATTATATTTCTTTTAAAATTGTATTTTTTGATAAATTAGGTATCAACGAGTTGGATGGCAGAAATTTTCAAAATGGCTGTCATCTTTTCGTAGCTCCAGTTATTAGAAATGGTTCAATAATAAATGTACATTCTTCTACTTGTTATTTTTCCTTTTGGCATCCCGTCCGCAAGCGGTTCACAAAAGATAAAGATTCCCCGAATCTTTCCCTTTTGCTCATGTTGAAAAGCCTCGTCGAT
>CAKZUM010000091.1 GCA_937921525.1 uncultured Saprospiraceae bacterium | reverse complement strand
GTATACAATCAAGTAACTGTTACAAATAATACTTCAGCAGGAACGATCAGCGGCGGAAATGCTATTTGTCAAGGGTCTACGGTACAATTGTCTAGTTCTAGCACCATCACCTCAGGTACTTGGTTGAGTAGCAATAATAGTGTTGCTACTGTAAATAGTAGTGGGCTAGTCACAGGAAATAGTCCGGGAACAGTAAATATCACTTATACAGTAGTATCGGGAGGATGTTCTTCGACCTCGCAGCCATATGCAGTTTTTGTTTCTCAAACAGGTACAATTAGTATTACTTCCTCTGATTCAGATAATATCATTTGTGTAGGCGATCCACTTACTTTAACAGCTAGTGGAGGAACGGGTTCTTCCTATACTTGGACAGATAACTTAGGTACTACTTTACCTTCTTCTGCGACAATAACTGTCAATCCAGCAGCAAATGTTACATCTTATACCGTAACTGCTTCGGGTGGGTCATGCGCAGGAACGCAAACATTACCTATCACAGTCAATGCTAATCCAGTTGCAGGGGCTATTACGGGTAATACTGCAGGAGGTGCGAACATATGCCAAGGTACTTCTATGGCATTAAATGCTTCAGCAAGTGGTGGTGTAATTACTTGGAGTAGTTCTAATCCTTCTATCGTAAGTGTTAATTCTTCGACAGGGATGATTACTACGACTAACAATATTTCCTTACTTCCAGCTTCAGCAGTTATTACTTTCACTGTTAGCAATAATGGATGTACCGCTACTTCCCCTGCTTTTGCAGTCAATGTGATGGACTGTAGTGCAGCTACCGTGGGAGGAGTTAAGGTTTCCCCTAAGATTTTATTAGAAGGTCCATATAATACAGCTACTCAATTAATGAATGATGACTTGAGACAGTTACCAACTTCTCTAGCTAGTCCATTCCCATTAACAGAACCATACAGTAACATTGTGGATGCAAACAATGCAAATCTATTTGTCCATAGTGGTAATGGCGGCGGAGAAACGACAACCGCAGCGGTATTGGCAACAACGGGGCCTAATGCGATTGTAGACTGGGTATTTTTAGAATTAAGAAGTGGTGCAAACTCTTCAATGGTCATGTCAACAGTTTCTGCCTTACTTCAAAGAGATGGAGATATAGTTGGCGTAGATGGTGTTTCTCCAGTATGTTTGGCAGGCGCAAATGGAAGCTATTATTTAGCTGTTCGTCATAGAAACCACGTTGGTATTATGACAGCTAATCCTGTAGCATTAAGTAGTTCTAGTACAACAGTTATTGATATGTCTACCCCTATAACGACAACAGCAGGTTATATGTCAATAAATGGAACTCATCCAGTAGATACCATTAATAATAGATTGGTGCTGTATGGTGGAGATGCCAATTCTGATGGTAGAACGATTTTCTCTGGTCCTGATAATGATAGAGATTATGTGTTCTTTGAAATTTTGACAGATACCAATAATACGAATAGTAGTTTTAACCACATCCGAGCTGGTTATTACCAAGGAGATACGAATTTAGATGGCGAGGTAAAGTACCAAGGTCCAACGAATGATTTAGATAGATTGATGTTCTTTAATGTTATTTTCTATCCTGGAACGGCAGGAATTGTGAATGGCATTATTGTGCAGCAAATTCCATAGTGAACTAGAAGTCAGAAGTCAGATCGCTACGCTGTCAGATTGCTCACAACTCATGCAAACTTGGCGTGGTCAATATCTGACTTCTGACAATTCTGGCTAGATATTAAAAAATCAGAAGTCAGCTTACTAAGCTGCCAGAAGCATCATACGGTCAACATCGTACATCTGACTTCTGACAGTTTTGGAAAAACGATCTGACATCTGACTTCTAAAAAGAGTATCTTCTATTTACTAAACTTCTAATTCGAGAAAATGAAATCTTATAAAAATATAATACTACCAATACTAGCTTTTCTTTTAATCTGTGGAAGTGCACAAGCGCAAGTAAAATTTAAAATGCAACTACTAAATGATGGTCAAACGTATCAGGTTTCTTTAGTACCAGAAACGACTTACCGTCCGCCAATGAATATGACCAGTACGGCACAAGTCACTATAAAAGTGCCAACGGGTTCTTTTGAAATAGTTAATATTAAAAATCTACAACCTAATGTAGAATGGGAGGCTAACTCTCAAACAGCAGCACCTGCAGAATCCTCAGAGTTTGATTACTTGTCTTTTGGTTTATTGTCTAATGGCACAGAATTTTTGCGCTATGAGGAAGGATTGGAATTGCCTTTATTTACATTCGAAAATGCTTTAGATTGTTCTGGCGAGGTAGGTCTGATGGATAACTTTACAGACCCATTTATGCCACCAAATACGGCTCAAAAAAATGTAGGTAATCAAATTACAATCGCTGGTGCAGATGGTGATGCGTATAATGGAAACTTAATCAAAACAAGTATACCTTGCGGAAATTTCTCTACCAGTGTAGAAGAATTAGATCGCTCCCTAGTGAATTTTAATCTATATCCAAATCCGACAACTGAATTTATTCAGGTGTCCTTAAATTGGAATAGACCCCAAGAAGCTGCTACTTTATCTATCTTCGATCTTCAAGGAAAAGAGGTATTTAAAAAGGCAGTGGATATTAACAACGGAAACAATTTACAAACAATTGAACTGAACCACCTTTCTCCTGGCAATTACCTCCTAGAAGTAAGCGGCACTGATTGGACTTTAAATTCAGAACAATTCATGAAGTTGGATAAGTAAATTTGTTCTAAGCCATATATTAAACTGTAAATCACTTCGTGTGATTTGCGGTTTTTTTTTGTGCAATCTTATTTTTTACCACAAATTTAGGAATGAAGTAGCTAAGCTTACAAAGCTAGGGTTATATTTTACCACATAGGTACATAGGTCACATAGTATGACACGCTACTATGTGACCTATGTACCTATGTGGTAAAATTGTCAACTACTTTTGTGGTTTAAAATGAGTTTGTGGCTTTGCCACTATACCTATGTGGTAAAAACCTACGCTAATTGCAACACATTTTCTTCCACCTCCATATCCATAAAATCAGGTTGCTCTGCCACAATATCTTGCCACATAGGTTGGAAACTAAAATGACCAGCAAGTGGGAAGCCCACCTCATAGTTTCTAGTTTTTAAAGCAACCTCATGCGGAATTGGTTTTTTCGGAAGACCCGTAGACTCTGCTAGTATTTGTGCTTGGCAAGTACGTTCCATCGTTACAAACCAAAAAATACATTCTTCGATACTATGCCCCACAGTCAAGAGTCCATGATTTTGAAGAATTACTGCTTTCTTATCGCCCAATGCCTTTCCTATTAAATCACCTTCGCTTAAGTCTCCGACAACGCCCGTATAGTCATCATATAGGCCATGATCTTGATAAAAAATACAAGAGTCTTGTGTCAATGGTTCTAATAATTTACCAAATGCAGACCAAGTTTTTCCATATACGGTATGGGAGTGTGCAGCAGCGATTACATCTGGACGTGCCTTATGCACGCCTGCATGAATAGCAAAAGCTGCCCCATTTAAAAGCTTATGTTTTCCCGCCACAATCTTTCCTTCTTCATCAACTAATATCAAGTCAGACATTTTCATTTGCTTAAAGGAAACGCCAAAAGGGTTCACCCAAAAGCAATGTGGGTATTCTGGGTCTCTGCAAGTAATATGCCCAGCTACTCCTTCTGAGAAACCAAATTTCCCAAATATTCTGTAGGCACCCGCCAACATCTTTTTTAGGTAATGTCTTTTAGCTTCAACGCTATCAAAATTGGGGTACTTTACTAATTGTTCAATACCTGGAGGATTCGGAATCGCCATTGGTTTTAATTTTTGATTTAGAAAATAAGTTACTAATCGACACCCACATTGGCTAAAGCCAATGTTATATGTATTGAACCTGCTTTACAAGGAACGCTATGGTATATACATATTCAGCATTGGCTATCGCCAATGAAAAAAATTGAACGCTGAGACGCAGAGTTGCAGAGACTTAGCTATATTTTAACTACACTTAACTCTGCATCTCTGCATCTCTCACCTAAAACAAACAATTTCAGGTGAGGATAAAACAGTACTATTCATCTTGGTTAAAACTAAGATGTTCATAGCGCTTTCCCACAATGTAAAGAAGTTCTAATTGAAAGCGAAGGCTAATTCTTCCTCTTTTAGATTGAACTTCACAATAGTTCTTTGAATATGCTTGATTTTTTGAGTACGTAACTTTAGCTGGTATTGCTCAGACGATTCAGGACGATATACTTGTCCCTTTTGGACCATATTGTATACGATGATCGCCAATTTTCGTGCTGTAGCAACAATGGCAACTCCTTTGTCATGTTGAAAAGACATTCTTCTATAAAAAGAACCCAAAGCAGAGTCTTTCTTTTTACCAATAGCCACGGCGGCTCTACAAAATTCTTGTCGTAAGCGGGACTTGTTTTTTTGTGTCCTACTAGATAAGACTTTGCCACCACTCATTTTTTTATTTGGACATAGACAAAGCCAAGAGACAAAATGTTTAAAAGTAGGGAAGGCAGATAAATCCATTCCTACTTCTGCTAAAAAACTTAATACAAAACTGTAGCTAATCCCTTCAACTTGCATTAAATCTACCCCATCACTTAATTGATAGGCATAGGTATCAATGGAAATATTGGGTGCATTTTTTTGCTTTTGTTTTTTATGCATTGGCTCGTAGACCAATTCTCTTTGCCCTGTTTGTACAACTCTATTTTTTAACAAATTTTCAATTTGCTCATCTACTTGTACGACTTGAGTTTGATAAAAATGATAGCGTTGCCAATGTTGCTTTAGTTCAAATAAATGATTGTCTTTCCAAAACCCTGTCAATGCCTTAGCAATTGTAGTTTTATCTGCTTTGACTCTAGGGTCTGCTAAGTTTGCCAATTTAGTACCGTCTCGTTCTCCTCCTACAATAGCTTCGATAATCTTTTTTCCACTTTTTCCAGTGATGTCACTTAAGACCACAGGCAGTTGAAGGTTCATCAAGATTAAGCACTTTTGTAGTTGGTTGACACATCTAGCTGAC
>CAKZUM010000090.1 GCA_937921525.1 uncultured Saprospiraceae bacterium | reverse complement strand
GTTTTTTGTCCCAATAACTGCCCGATTTGCATAATATCAGGAGTAGGCGTTCCCAATATCCAAGCGATTGGTGCAAATAGCAAGCCTAGTAAATAAGTGAAAGTAAATCCTTCAAACCGTTGACCAGTAGAATTGACTACATATTCATTTAAGCCAGTCCAATCACCAATCGTATTCATCAAAATTTGATTCGCCATACTGATTAAGGCAGTGAAGACCAATAGCATGACTCCTACATTCACCGCTAACTTCAAACCATCAGAAGTACCTCTAGAAATGGCATCTAATAAATTACTCCCCACATCACCAGACATTTTCAATTCTTGATTTAATACATCTCTAGTTTCTGGATACAGCATTTTAGCGGTCACGATTGCAGCAGGTGCAGATATGATAGAGGCGGTCAATAAATGTTTGGCAAAGTACTGTTGTTGTACAGGATCGTCTCCTCCTAGAAAGCCTATATAGGCTGCAAATACCCCTCCTGCTATAGTGGCCATTCCACCAGTCATTAAACACATCATTTCAGACCGAGACATACTTTCTAAATAAGGCTTGACGACCAACGGTGCTTCTGTTTGTCCGATGAAAATATTAGCAGCAGCAGCTAAAGATTCAGGTCCTGATAAGCCCATACTCTTAGCCATCGCCCATGCAGCACCCTTGATGATGACTTGAAGAATGCCAAAATAATATAGGATAGAAGTTAGTGCGGAAAAGAAAATAATGGTAGGTAACACTTGAAAAGCAAAAATATACCCAAAAGTGTTGGTATCGGTCACCATACTACCAAACATAAAGATGGCACCTTCTTCGGTAAATTCTAATACTTGTCTAAAAAATCCAGCTATGGAATCAAATATTTTACTGACAAGTGGAATCTTTAAAACAGCTAATGCTAATACTAATTGACTAGCTATTCCTATGCTCACTAATCGCCAGCTAATGGCTTTTCTATTGTTGCTAAATAAATAGCATACTAGCAGCATGGTAAATATGCCTAAAAACCCTCTTGCAATATCCATAGTATATTTTGTGAATTGATTTTATCCTTTGAAACAAATCAAAAGTAGTAGTTTACCTTTACATTTTATATTTTGTGCTTTTAAAAATAGAATTTAATATGCCAAGACCTTTTATTATTGGGATTACTGGTGGAAGTGGATCCGGAAAAACTACTTTTTTGAATGAAATTAAAAGTCGATTTAGTCGGAAAGAGGTCTGTTTTATTTCACAAGATGACTATTATATACCTAGAGAGGAACAATTTACTGATGCGCAGGGTATTAAAAACTTTGATTTGCCTACGGCTATTGACAAGAAGGCTTTTAGAAAAGACATCGAAAAGTTAATAGCAGGGAAAAGTATTACAAAAGAAGAGTATGTTTTTAATAATGAATTGAAAACACCTAAAATGCTGACTTTTCACTCAGCTCCTATTATTGTCGTGGAGGGCTTATTTGTATTTCATTATAAAAAAATCCAGCGATTGTTAGATTTAAAAATCTTCTTACATGCTAAGGAAAATTTGAAAGTAATACGACGAATTAAAAGAGATCGAGTAGAACGGAATTATCCCTTAGATGATGTATTATATAGATATGAAAATCACGTACTTCCTAGCTTTGAAAAATATGTAGCACCTCATAGAGAAAGTGCGGATATTATCATTAATAATAATGAGCAAATGAATATGGGAATTCAGGTAATACTAGGCTTTATTCGACAACAGTTATCAGAGATGGAAAGTTAGAATTTGAGAAAGTTCATGTTAGTCTTTTTGTCCCGCAACTTTCCGTTGCTGGACAAATTAAGACGGTTGCTTACATGTAATTATACTATCGACAGGATAGATTACCGATTTTGGAATTGTCTAAAATTTGCTGGACAATGGGAAATTGTCCAGCAAAACATACACTTCTTGTCCAGCAATTTCCCATTGTTGGACAAATTCATTTTCGGTAATTTATCCTGTCAGCAGTATATCTAGACGTTAAAAAAAACTATTTCCGAAATTCATAAAAATACTCCCCATCATAGCCATCATAGACCCCACCTAATGTCATAACACCTCTCCCCAATTGTAGGCTGCGAATAATATCATCTACAGAAGTAATTTTATCATCATTAACATTGGTGATGATAAAACCTAGTTCCATATTGGTGTCTTGGATAACACTATTTTTATAAATACTTTTAACATAGACACCTTGAATATTTAAGCGTTTTTCTTCAGTTCTAGTAAGATTTCTGACTTCAAAACCTAAATCTTCTAGGATCTTCCCTTTTCTTGCATTCACCAACTCTGTCGTATTTCCTCTATTTTTCAAAATTACAGTTGCTACTTGTTTTTTGGCTTTTCTATAATATTCTACTTCAATCGAGTTGCCGGGTCGGAATCTGGCAATTTGCTCTTGCAATTCTGGAAGCGTTTTAATTTTAATATTATTAATACCGATGATGACATCATCTATTTCTAAGCCAGCATCTTTTGCACCACTCTTAGGGTGTATATCTGTAAGAAGTACTCCTTCCACGTTCTCTAGTTTTAATCGTTTAGCTGTTTCCACATCTACTTGGTCGATACCAACTCCTAGAATACCTCGTTGGACAATTCCGAAATCTCTGAGATCTCGAATTATTTTTCTAGCTAGATTGGAAGGAATAGCGAAAGAATAACCTTCGTACTTTCCAGAACGTGTAATAATAGCGGTATTAATACCTACCAATTCCCCATTCGTATTGACTAATGCACCGCCACTATTGCCAGGATTTACGGCAGCATCTGTCTGAATAAAAGATTCGATAGAGTACTTATTGTCTTTTAATATATCAATATTTCTACCTTTTGCACTTACAATACCAGCAGTAACGGTAGATTCTAAATTAAATGGATTACCTACTGCTAAAACCCATTCTCCAATATT
>CAKZUM010000089.1 GCA_937921525.1 uncultured Saprospiraceae bacterium | reverse complement strand
AGGAATGAAGTAGCTTGATAAAACTAGGGTTGTATTTTACCACATAGGTACATAGACCACATAGCATGCGGCCTACCTATGTGTACTATGTACCTATGTGGTAAAATTGTCAACTACTTTTGTGGTTTAGATAAACTTGTCATTTTTTCTGCGAAAAAATCTCTGCACCTCTGCGTCTCAGCGTTCAATTTTTCATTGGCGATAGCCAATGCTTAATACTTACCTTCTAAAATAACTTCGCTACCATACACTTTTTAAGTTAGGGAGAAGGAAATACTAACAAGCAGATAAATAATATTGTTCGATTCCCTAATTATTATGTCAAAATTGATCTTTTAGGATGATACCATACGCAGCAATCCAGTATAAAAGTAAATACTTCCTTCTTTTAGCCCTCTTCTTTTTAGCACCTGCCCATATATCAAAAGGATGCGGTCCTTATGATACTAGCTTTTATGGTTACTCTTTTTTAAATCCAAAGATCATTGATTTAGGATCAAAGAACGCTTCTTATTTTGCTGGTTTTGAAGAGCTATTTAAACAGATTGGAACCAAAAAAAATATTCAAGCACAAGATAATATTTCGGAATGGCGGTCTAGATTTTGTGACATTCCTAAAGAGAAAGACTTACACCAATTAATCTACAAAGCCCCTATTAATCAGATACGGGTACTAAGCTCGAATTTACGACAGAAAGACACCCCACTTCCTCCTTTTTTAGCTAATAATACTTTTGCTGCACATCTTAAAAAGAATGGTTGTACGGAGGCTGTTGACTATTTATTTTTTGCAAAAAAATGTGAACCTCATGTTGTTGCGAGTGACGGCTGGAAAACTCCCCTTAGAGATACCGTAGCTATGAGTTTTTTAATTAAAGATGGGGTGAAAAATTTCAGGAAAACTAAATCTCATTATTTCAAATTAAGGTATGCGTATCAGCTTATTCGACTGGCACATTACAAAAAAAACTATGGTGAAGTATTAGAACTTTATGATTATTTATTACCAAAAATAGACAATGAAGAAAGCTTAATTGAGGATTGGATTGAAGGGCATCGTGCAGGTGCCTTAACTAAGTTGGGTAGACATGTAGAAGCCTCTTACTTATATGCAAAAATATTTGACCATTGCCCAAGTAAAAGAACTAGTGCTTATCGAAGTTTCAAAATTCTAACGGATGAAGAATGGATAGAGTGTTTAAAGCTTTGTCAAGATAATCACGAACGTGCCACCTTATATGCTTTGAGAGCTAGCCACCCCAATAGTAAGGTGGTTTCTGAAATAGAAAACATCTATACTTTAGATCCAAAAAATGAAAATTTGGAACTGTTGCTTGTTAGAGAAATTAGACAGTTAGAAAAAGATTTATTAGGCTTAGATTTTAATAAGAAAAAGCGAGAAAATAAGAGGATACACCGACTACCAAGAAAAATTGCAGGACAACAAGTAGTCGATCTTCAACGGCTAGTACGTACCATTATTAAGGAAAAAAAAGTTCCTAATATTAATCTATGGAAAATTGCAGATGGCTATTTAGAATTATTGGCAGGTGATTATTATGCTGCTCAAAAGACGCTCAAAAAAATACAAGATTCTGTCGAGGATGAAGTCTTACAAGATCAATTAGAAGCGATGCTGATGGCTGCTACTATTGATGGTTTTGAAACGGTAGATGAAGAAATGGAACAAACAGTGGTGCAGTTTAAAAAGAAAGCGATCTTTAGAAAATATCCTGATTTCGAGAAATTCACAAAAGATAAATTGAGTCATTTATATAAAGCTAATGGTCTGGTAGGAAAAGCTTTTTTAAATGAATATGATGTAAGGGATCTAAAATATAATCCTCAGTTAGAAGTCATAGATGAACTATTAGCTCTTTGTAAAAAAGAAAATCGTACTAAATTAGAAAATTCTTTAGTCCTTAAAGAGGATGGGACGACTATTGAGAATGACTTATGGGATATGAAAGGTACTTACTATTTAAGTGAATATAAATTAGAAAGTGCTTTAGAAACCCTAAAGCAAATACCTAGAAAGGACAGAGATAAATATGCGATTGCCAATCCATTTAGAGAAACATTAAATGACTGTATCAATTGTAGAGTCATTGATACAGTAGCTTACAATAAGGTCGATATGCTAGAGCAAATATTTGAACTAGAATATAAAGCTAGAGCAGATGAAGAAAAAGGTGCTTATAATTATTACAAAATTGGGATGGCTTTATATAACATCAGCTACTTTGGACATGCTTGGAAATTAGCTGATTATTTTAGAAGTGGTAATAGCTGGAATTATTTAAAAACAGGAAAAGATGTTTTTCGATCTGCTTTGATCTTGAACGGAAACAAGGAAACAATCAATTGCGATCTCCCTCTCTATTATTTTGATAAAGCTTACCGATTATCTAATTCACCTGAACTTACTGCTCGTGCCGCATTTATGGCTGCTAAGTGTCATCAAAATCTATATTTTACAGAAAAGGGCAGTGACTATAGTACCTACAGTAATAACATTCCAAATGTACCTGATGATTATAGGGCCTACTTTGACATATTGTTAGATCACTATCAAGACACTAACTTCTTTGAGGAGATTATTGAGGAGTGTTTGTATTTTGAGAGATATGCTAGGCGGTGAATTGTTTAGAACAGAGAGCCGAGAATAGAGACAGATTTCGTTTAAAAAACTATGAATTTCGTCAATTTTAAACGAAATCTGTCTCTATTCCCCGCCCGCCTGACGGCAGTCGGGCTGGTCTGCTCTCTACTCTTCTGACTTATAAAAACGACTAATCCCCCAAAATAGCAAAAAGCCAACAGGGCCAGCTAGAAAACACAAAATCAAACAAGGAATGATCCACCAATGTGCAACGCCAAGTTCCTGAGATTTTTTTAATACCCAACTCCCTATCAATAAATCAAAAGCCAAATAATGTACCCACCCTGCCAAAACGAGTACATCTACCGTAAAGAGTTTCATCACGCCTTCCAAAGAACTAAATCCTCCCTCCGCTCCTCCAGCCTGTAAAAGATACACAACATACACCAGCGAAAGCAACAGAGGAATGATTTTAGAATCTACCAATTTGTGCGTCCATTTCCATTTAGGGGCTACTATCATTAATAACCACTGTGGTAGTACTAAGTTATTGCAAATCGAAAAGACAATAGATGGTGTCATTTTATATATGTAAATAGGTGAAAAACTGTAAGGAAAATTTACGGCAATTAATTATAAAATTCGCTAAATGTATGCTTTTTTCCTAGAATAACCTCATTGATAGTCTATTTTACCGTATTTGTAATAATAGCTAGTGTTTTTACCTTTTTGTGAAAGTAAAAACTAAACTAATTTAGCATTTATAACGTATTATTACGCGTGCATATCTAGTAGGCTTTTTCAAGAAAAACCTATCTAATTTAACAAATTATATATTGAATACAATGTCAAAAACCTTAAGAGAAATAGTCAAAGAAAAGATTCTAGTACTTGATGGAGCAATGGGTACAATGATTCAGCAGTACAACCTAGAGGAAAAAGATTATAGAGGCGAGCGGTTCAAAGACTGGAAGTCTGATATTAAAGGTAATAACGATATTTTATCCATTACTCAACCTCAAATCATTGAGGCCATTCATAAGGCGTACTTAGATGCTGGTTCAGACATCGTAGAGACGAACACTTTTAGTGGAACGACTATTGCCCAAGCAGATTATGACATGCAGGAGTTGGCCTATGAAATTAATTTTGAATCTGCAAAAATTGCAAAAAAGGCAACGACAGAATATACGGCTAAAAATCCTGATAAGCCCCGCTTCGTAGCAGGAGCAATCGGCCCAACCAATAGAACCTTATCTATTTCTCCTGATGTCAACAATCCCGGTTTTAGAGCAGCTACGTGGGATGAGCTAGTTACCGCTTATGCAGAACAAACTGCAGGACTGATAGATGGTGGCTCGGATTTAATTTTAATCGAAACTATATTTGATACGCTGAATGCGAAAGCAGCTATTTTCGCAGTAGAGCAGGTATTTGAAGAAAAAGGTGTAAAACTGCCAATCATGATTTCTGGCACTATTACAGATGCTAGTGGTAGAACATTATCTGGTCAAACAGTAGAGGCATTTTGGATTTCAGTGATGCACGCCAAGCCATTTTGTGTTGGTTTAAATTGCGCATTAGGTGCTCAAGAGATGCGCCCGCACTTAGCAGCATTGGCTAAAATCGCTAATACATATGTACATGCTTATCCCAATGCGGGTCTACCAAATGAATTTGGAGAGTACGATCAGGATGGGGAGGAAATGAAAGAATATATCAAAGATTTTGTTCAAAGTAATTTTGTAAATATCGTTGGAGGATGTTGTGGGACTACACCAGAACATATCCAAGCAATGGCAGAGGCCGTAAAGGATTTATCTGTTCGCCCAATTCCTGAAGTAGAGTCCTACTCTATGCTTAGTGGCTTGGAACCATTGATCATTCGACCGAATGCTAATTTTATCAATATTGGAGAAAGAACCAATGTAACTGGTTCTAGAAAATTCGCTCGCTTAATCAAAACTGGCGCATTGGACGAAGCTTTATCTGTTGCCTTGCACCAAGTAGAAGGTGGTGCTCAGGTAATTGATGTGAATATGGATGAGGGATTATTAGATAGTGAAAAAGCAATGGTTGAGTTTTTGAATTTAGTCATGTCAGAACCAGACATTGCTAAGTTACCTGTGATGATTGATAGTTCTAAATTCCATGTGATTGAAGCAGGTCTGAAGTGTGTACAAGGGAAATGTATCGTGAATAGTATTTCCATGAAGGAGGGCGTAGAGGAATTTAAGCGTCAAGCAAAATTGGTAAAAAGATATGGCGCAGCAGCCGTAGTCATGGCTTTTGATGAAGAAGGACAAGCGGATACGATTGAACGAAAAGTAGAGATTTGTAAAAGAGCTTATGACATCTTAGTAAACGAAGTAGATTTTAATCCGAAGGATATTATTTTCGATCCAAATATATTCGCCGTTGCCACTGGTATTGAAGAACATAATGAGTATGCGATCAATTTTATTGAAGCAACTAGAAAAATAAAAGAACTATGTCCTGGGGCAAAAGTGAGCGGAGGAGTTAGTAATATTAGTTTTAGTTTTAGAGGAAATAATGTAGTAAGAGAGGCGATGCACACTTCTTTTTTATACCATGCCATTCAAGCGGGTATGGATATGGGGATTGTGAATGCTGGCCTAATAGAAGTCTATGAAGAAGTGCCAAAAGATTTAATGGAGCGTGTAGAAGATGTATTATTTAATCGAAGAGCAGATGCAACGGATCGCTTAACAGAATATGCAGAAAGCGTAAAAGGTGATGGTGGTAAAAAAGTAGTCAAAGATTTAGCATGGAGAGAAAGTACTGTTCAACAAAGATTGTCCCATGCACTGGTAAAAGGAATCACAGAATTTATAGAAGAAGATACAGAAGAAGCTAGGCAACAATACGACCAACCTATTGAAGTCATAGAAGGTCCTTTAATGGATGGGATGAATGTAGTAGGAGATTTATTTGGTGCTGGTAAAATGTTTTTGCCTCAGGTAGTAAAATCTGCCCGAGTAATGAAAAAGGCAGTTGCTTATCTAACGCCTTATATTGAGGCATCTAAATCTGGCGCAGGTAGCTCTAAAGGAAAAGTATTAATGGCTACTGTAAAAGGAGATGTACACGATATTGGTAAAAATATTGTTGGGGTTGTCTTAGGTTGTAATAACTATGACATTATTGATATGGGGGTAATGGTACCAACCCAAAAAATACTAGATACGGCTAGAGCAGAAAATGTAGACATAATTGGTTTGAGTGGATTGATTACGCCTTCGTTGGATGAAATGGTTTCAGTCGCAAAAGAAATGGAGCGACAAGGATTTAAAATTCCTCTATTGATTGGTGGGGCTACTACTTCTAAAACACATACTGCTGTAAAAGTAGAGCCAGAATACGCTGGTCCAATTGTGCATGTATTAGATGCTTCTAGAGCAGTAGGTGTTGCTAGTAATTTATTAAGTTCTGATGAAAATTTAAGAAGTAATTATATTCTAGATACGAAGACAGAATATGCGAGGGTAAGAGATCAACGAAAGAATCGAAAGTCGAGCAAAAAATACTTAACGATAAAGCAAGCACGAGAAAATAAATTAAAAATAGATTGGAGCAAATTTGAATCTCCAACTCCTAATTTCTTAGGGACTAAAGTTTTTGTTAATTATTCTTTGAAAGAATTGAGAGAATATATTGACTGGACACCTTTCTTTTCAAGCTGGCAAATGGCAGGTAAGTTTCCTGCTATCTTAGAAGATAAGATTGTTGGGGAAGAAGCGACCAAACTATACAATGATGCCCAAGTGATGTTGGATCAAATTATTGAAGAAAAATGGTTAACTGCAAAAGCAGTAGTAGGCATCTTTCCTGCAAATACAGTCGATGACGATGATATTGAAATCTATGTTACCAATACTAGAAATACTGTCAACGTCAAGTTGAATCAATTACGACAGCAAGTCAAAAAAGCACCTGGGCAACCAAATATAGCTCTACCTGATTTTGTTGCACCTAAAGGTCACGAAGATTATATAGGTGCATTTGCGGTAACAACTGGCTTAGGCATAGAAGCACCTGTCAAAGAATTTGAAGAAGCACTAGATGACTATAATGCGATTTTGTTAAAAGCCTTAGCCGATCGTTTTGCAGAAGCTTTCGCAGAGCGTATGCACCAATTAATGCGAACAGAATTTTGGGGATATGCTGTAGATGAAACTTTAGAAAACACAGAACTAATTAAAGAATCTTATCAAGGCATCCGCCCTGCTCCGGGCTACCCTGCTTGCCCAGATCATACGGAAAAGCAAAAGCTTTGGGATTTACTAAAGGTAGAAGAAAATGTTGGTATGACTTTGACAGAAAGCTTTGCTATGTATCCAGCAGCATCTGTTAGTGGCTGGTATTTTTCTAATCCTTCCTCCAAGTATTTCAGGGTCGGAGAATTGAGTAAAGATCAGATTGAGAGCTACGCAAAACGAAAAGGTATGAATACCGAAGAGGCAGAAAAGTGGTTAGCTTCTTTATTAAATTATGATGTCTAGTTAAAAAGAACAGAGAGTAGAGAAGAGAGAGCAGAGATGTATTCGTTTTAAAAAACTACGGTATTTCGATTGTTTTGGAACGAAATACGTCTCTATTCTCGGCTCTCGTTTCTCTATTCTAAAACCTTTAGGTTTCACAGATCGTCGAGGTTTATAACCTCGATGCCATACGATCATCATACTGCATTGAGGTTACAAACCTCGACGATCCTGTAGAATAGAGAGTAGATACATTTTTCCCAATTAATTAAATTTTTTTTTGATTGAATCTATATGAAAGTAACCGAGTATTTTGATAATGCCAATGGCAAAACTTTAATTTCCTTTGAAGTTCTTCCTCCATTAAAGGGAGGAAGTATGCAAGCTATATTTGATACCCTTGATCCATTAATGGAATTCAAACCTCCTTTCGTTGATGTAACTTATCATAGAGAGGAGTTTATTTATGTTAAAAAAAATACAGGGTATTACGAGAAAACAGCTATTAGAAAACGACCAGGTACGGTAGGTATTTGTGCTTCTATTATGCATCGCTATGGCGTAGATGCTGTGCCTCATTTAATATGTGGCGGCTTTACGAAGGAAGAAACCGAGAACGTATTAATCGACTTAAATTTTTTGGATATTAATAATGTACTGGCACTTAGAGGCGATGCTAGAAAGTTTGATGGGAAATTTATTCCAGAAAAAAATGGTCATCACTATGCTTTGGATTTAGTAAAGCAAATAGATGATATGAATAATGGAAATTATCTAGATGCTAATATAGAAAATGGAGAAAAATCAAATTTCTGTATAGGTATCGCAGGGTATCCAGAAAAACATTTTGAAGCACCAAATATGGATCGTGATTTGGCTTTTGCTCAACAAAAAGTAGAGGCGGGTGCGGACTATATTGTTACTCAAATGTTTTTCGATAATAAGTATTATTTTGAGTACGTCAAAAGATGTAGAGCAATGGGTATTAATGTTCCTATTGTACCGGGATTAAAACCATTGACTAAAAAATATCAGTTGAGTGCGATCCCTCGTCTTTTTCATTTGGATTTGCCAGATGACTTAGCAAATGCGATGGTTCAGGCTACTACTGCAGATGCAAGAAAACAAGTGGGTATTGAGTGGTGCATCCAACAATCTAAAGAATTAAAAGCGAAAGGGGTTCCTTGTTTACATTACTATACGATGGGGGATGTGGCAACGATTCGTAAGATTGCGGAGGCTGTATATTAGTAGTATATGTCAGCTATAAAAAAGCCTCTCTAGTAGTTACTAGAGAGGCTTTTTTATTTTGAAGTTGTTTAAAAATGTATAACTGATTTATTTGCAAGTCATTGATCGCCAATGACTTCGCCTTTTTAAATTCCCGTAGCTAAGGCTACGAAAATTTAAAAAGACTGTGTCCTGGCAATCAAGCACTTACAACTAATTTCAGTCTACATTCTTAAACAACTTCTTTGTTTTTATGAATTTATTTGAGTGTGAAACAATTTATTTCAATTGAATCATTTTTCCTGTAGCTGTTCCAAAGGCTGTTTCTATTCTATAGTATAATAATCCTGTAGCATTTAAATCACTTAGAATTACTTCATTATATCCTTTTTCAAACGCCCCTTCTATCACTTTTAAAGTCTTCCCAGATGTATTCATCACTACGATCTTTGCTGTACTTTGCTGTGGCAAATTAAAAGGTATAATCGTCTTATCCTTAAATGGATTCGGTACATTTTGTAATAGCGTAAAACTGTCTAATTCTTTGGTGAAGTTTAAGGAGACTGTCTTTTCTTTTCCTTCGCTCGTATAGGCAAGGGCTGGTGTTAGTGTGGAATTCACTTGTAACATCTCACTTAATAAACCATCTTTTTTTGCGCTTAGACTTAAGGTATATTCAAACTCATTTACAGTCGATACGTTATCCCAACTAAGTGTAACTAATCCTTTATTCAAATGATTCAAACCGATATTTTCTTTTTGAATAATAGAATTATTGTCTGTATGTAGGAAAGTAAAATCTTCGGAATCATAATCAATGGTAAACTGAATACCCATCAAATCATCTTGTGTATTGCTGAATGTAATATCGTACACTTCTCCTTTTTTAACTACTTTATCTGATACATTCAATGAAAAGTTAGCAGTAGATCTTGAAGAAGTACTTTGAAGATTATTCATTGTTCCATTAAGATCGCCTATTTTAATGGCAACAAAATCAACCGATATATCTCCATCTATAGCACCTAAGTACGCTTCCTCTTTTATAGCCAGTTCTAATGGATCACCTGCTGATAAATCTTGGTCTGCTCTGATAAATCTCCAAGAAGTGTTATTAGGAAACTGATTATCTATAAACAAAATCGCTTTACGCATTGCAATTAAATCAAAAGCGGTAATCGTACCAGAATTATTAACATCCGCAGCTATCAGTTCATAAGGAGAGGTGATTTTTTGTTTACCTAAAATATGTTTTTTCAATAAAATTAAATCAAACGTTGTAATTCCTTCTAATAAACCATCTTCTTTTTCAGGCTTCAACATATAGTCTGCATCTAATGCTCTATCAAAGTAATACGTTCCACTTGTTCCTGTTAAAGAAACAGTACTAATATGCCTATCCATATCTTCTAACAGGACATTAACTCCAGATAATTCTTTTCCTCCGGGGGTAAATATTTCTCCTGCTACTGCAGCAGTACGCTTCTGTCCACAGGCTGGAGAAGTTCCTACTGTAAAGGTAGAGACACAACTACTTTGATTGCCCGCTGCATCTGTTACAAATATTTCTGTAGTGAATGGCCCAACATCGTTACATCCAAATACAATACTAGAATCTGCTATGTTTTCTGAAAAAGAATAATATATGGGGCCACAAGCCTCGCAGTTATCAACACTGTTTTGATTAAAGTCTTTTGCCCAAAATACGAAAGTACCATCCTCTTCTAGCTCGATAGTTATTCCATTTAAACAAACAGCTTCGGGTGCTTTACAATCCTCAATTACATATATTCGTTCACAAGTCATTTCTTCTCCACAGCTATTGTTTATTTTAAAGGTAACATATAATGTTCCGATACCATAGGCTGGTGTAGTAAATCCAGTCATGGAAGCTAAGGCATCTCCTTCCATTATTGCTCCACAATTTGTAGCTGGTACGAATCTCCAATGGGCATCTACATTAACTGGTCCTGTACAGGTAGTCGAAACGTCAATACCTACTACATTTACAGTTGTGGTACAACTATTATCTAGAATACAAACAGATGTAGTGCTGCCACATTCAACAGTCATTCCTGTACCATCTCCATTTGTACCATCTCCGTCTGTACCGTCTCCGTCTGTACCGTCTCCATCCGTATCGTCCCCACCTGTACCATCTCCATCTGTACCATCTCCGCCACAACCAACTAGAGGAGACTGAATAATAATATTCGTTTCACAAAAAGTTTGATTACCAAAACTATCTGAAATATAAATAGTCAATGGATGGTCTCCAACATTATCACATGTATATAATCGACTGCCATCATCTGTATTTTCTGAAAAAGAAAATAGAAGCGTTCCATCTGCACAGTCTTGACAATTATCCACACTTTTAAGATCGAAATCACTTGCCCAAAAAACAGCAGTTCCATTTTCATCTAATGGCAATACTACTCCACTCTGACAAGCAACAGTTGGTGCCTTACAATCTTTAATAATGTATTCTCTATCACAGATTGATTCGTTTCCACAAATATCACTAACAAAGAATTTTACTGCTAAAGTACCTGGACCAAACTTGGGCGCAGTAAATCCATTCGCTCCATTATCAACAGTTCCACTTGCTGGAATACCAATACAATCAGTAGCTGGCGTGAATACCCACTCTACTCTAGCTGTGATTTCTTCGCTACAATCTACTACGGAAATACCTGCTACTTCGACCGCTACATCGCAAGCATCATTTTCTATACAAACCGCTACTCCAACACCACAATTAATAATTGGTGCTTGTGTATCTTCTATTTCAATTAGTTGAATATGTTCCATAATAGATGGTGTAATGGAACACACATTTTCTACAATCCAAGTTCTTTCAATCGTCATACAATAGTCACCTCCTGATTGTATGACATCTATATATTGAACATCTATTTGTTCACAATCAACTCCTAAAAGAATAGGTTCACCTGTGATACTAGGTGATGTTCCACCTAAACAAGTATCTGACTGAATATTATCTGGAAATTCTACTTTGAAAGACGTAGCATCGTTGACTGAGACAACTTGTTCACATGAATTCACATTACCACTTGGATCTGCAACGATCCATTCAAAAACAATAGGTCCTTGTCCGCACTCATTCCTGTTATCTCCTTTTAAGGAAAAAGAATAAGTTAGATTTGTATGGCAGGCATCTTCAAAAACAGGAGTACCAAGAAATGCTTCTGTTATTTGGCTCACATCCGCTACCCCTAAATTACAATCTACTGCTACTGGTTGTGGACAGGTTAGCTTTGGTCCACTTTTATCATCCACCACTACCTCTACCATACAGATTGCACTGTTCTGATTACAATCTGTAACACTTAATACGACCATAATAGGTGCCCCACTATCTAAACAAGAAAATTCTACATAGTTAGAGAAAGCACTATTCTCTTGATCCATTCTTCTTACTTGGAAATCTTCTAAACAACAATTATCGTAACTACCATTATCAAAAGATTTTGCAAAAATAATTCCTTGCCCATCTACACCTAGAGATAATTTAGTCGATGCATTACATACAGGTGTTGGTGCTAAATCATCACCAACCTCTATCGTGCAAGGATTGTCTATATTAGAAATCGTATTTCCACAATCATCGGTAGCCGTATATACAATAGCAATCGTTCCATAGGGTACCTCCTGAGAAAAACCGCCATTTTTACCTTCCTCTGTTATAACTAATTCTTTAGTCCCACCTTCCATTATTTGATAGATAGAAGTAGATACTATTATATTACCTTCTGACGAACAATTATCTGTGATCGTTGCTCCCGGAACCTGTATCACAGCTGTACAAGAAACAGGCGTTGGGTTAGCGGTAACACTAATATTTGTATTAGAACAAATAATAGATGGTGCGATCTCATCTTTAATCTCAATCAATTGAGTATGACTTAAGGAATCATTTGTGCAATCATTTATTAAAGTCCAAGTACGTGTAATTGTAAAACTTCCTTCACATGACTGTGAGGACTCGGTATCTTCAAAGCTCACTTTTATCTTACAATTTCCATCTGCTAAAGGTAAACCATGTAATGAAGGTGCTCCAACACAAGTAGCCAATGAAATATCACAGCTATCATCACATGCAAGTATAATATCCTGAGGTAGAGCAATTTCATCAATAGCAACCGATCTTAATAATATATTTTGTGTGCAAGAACTACAGTTACCTCTAGGATCACAAACCGTCCATTTTCTTTCAATTTTTGCATCGTTTCCTGACGAAACTAAATCATCTGAACATGTAGCCGTAACTAATTCATCTTCATACCTATAGGTTAACACTTCACATTCCTCAGCACATGAATCACCTAAGGTAGGTAGTGGAATAGATCCACCTTCATTTACAGGAGCGACATTCTCATTACACCATACTTCCACATCACTACAGATTAATCTAGGGGCTACTTTATCTTCTATCTTAATAGTAGACCAACAAGAGTTTCCTGTTAACCAATGCCTTGCTTTAACGGTAAGTGTCTGACCAATAAAATCACAAGTAACTTTTGGACTAGAAGTTAATGGAATACTATCTGCCGTCATAACGACAATCTTGTAGGCAGAAATTCCATTCGGAGAGCAAGTAAAAGAATTGTCTGGGTCTTGTAAAACCATCCTATAATTTATTTCTGCCTCACAACTTGTATTCAAGGAAACTTGTAAATTCTCAATACAAGTTAAGATACAATGTTGTGTATATCCTTGATTGGGAAATATAGAAATTAGGAATACAGCAAAAAAGGGTAATAATAGGTTAGCGTAAATTTTTCTCATAATTTTGGCCTTTTCCAATAGGATCATTCCTATGAAAGTAATTTAATTGCTCTGTGAAGATTCAGTTTATTGAGTAGTAGAAATCAAATGATCTACTAATGATAGCAACTATTGAATATAAAACCTGAATTAACACAGAACCAATAACATGAAAAGTCCATCACCGGTTATTGGAGGACAGTCCAGAAAATATCTGAATAGTTTTTTTTTGAAATGAGTATGTATTAGAAAAATAGACAGCGTTTTACGCAGCTATACATACTTGAATCGGTAGGAATTGAAAATAAAAATTGTTGTTCTTTCTGAGACTTAAGTAACTGTTCTAGTTAATTTTGTCCCGTCACTAAAACATCAATAACAAAAACATATTTAATATATAAAACAATTATCATTCCGATAATAATAGAATAGCTTCCAACAAAAAAAATGTATTCTTAAATGTGGTGAAATAAAAAATAATGCAATAAATAAGTCTTTGATAATCAATTTTCTGGTAAGTCAAAAGACAACAATCAGACAAATAAAAATTTAATTAAATTCAAACTGAGAGTAATAACTAAAACAGTGGATTTCAAAGGAGTTATAATTTAACTTTAATACAAAAATGTTTAATAAGAAAAACTAAAAAAAAACCCTCTTAGAAAAAAATCTAAGAGGGTCTATTTTTAGTGGACATTTTATCCTAAAAGCTAATGCTTTATGGAATAATTGTCTATACTAAATTTAATCAATTAAGATCATTCGTTTCTTCGCTACATGACCTGCTGTCTCTAAGTTGTAGAAATAAATGCCATTCTCTGCTAAGTCTGATTTGTTGATTTGTACTTCATTGTACCCTTTATTAAATTCGCCACTGATAGACTTCATTAATTTTCCTGATACATCAAAGATCGTCAACTGTACAGTTGTTGCTACTGGCAAGTCGAATGAAATAGTTGTTACATCCTTAAATGGATTTGGTGTATTTTGGTAAAGCTTGAACGCTTCTGCCGTAGTACCAAAGTCTAAGGTAACATCTAATAATTGTCCTGCATTGCTGTAAGCTTCTTTAGCTGTCAATTCAGAAGTCAATTGAATGAGCTCACTCAATCTTCCTGCTTGATTTGCTTTCAATACTAAAGTAAACATACTGCCTGCCGTATTTACATTATCGTTTTGATTCCAACTACTTGTCAGTTGTCCTCTTTCTACATTCATTAGACCGAAGTTCGCTTCTGTCGCTACTCCTTCTTTTAATTCTACAATCTTAGCAACTGTAGGATCAATGTCTAGTGTAAACTGGTATCCAAGAACTTGTTCCATATCTTTCAAATTGAAAGTTACTTCTACTAGTTCTCCTCTCTCAAATGTTTGATCTTCCATACTAAATATTGCTGCTCCGTTGAAGCTTCTTGCCTCACTAGATGCTAAGGTATTAGCTGCTGCATTACCACTCACATCACCAATCTTCACAGCCACGAAGTGAGCATTCATATCAGATGACAAATCATTGATTGAAGCAATCTCTGCGAATGATTCATTCTCTGGATTATTCGTTGCAAACTGATAGTTTGCATCTACAAATCTCCATGAATCATTATTAGGGAAGTCTGGAGTAATATTTAAAATCAATTGTCTCAACTGAACCATATCAAAAGCTGTAATCGTTCCAGACTTGTTAATGTCCGCTGCAATATGCTTGTATGGTGTATCTAATTCTTGAATTCCTAAAATATGCTTGCTGATTAATACTAAATCAAATGTTGATACCCCATTCAAAGGATTCATTCCCTTTTCTGGTGTTACCGTATAATTACTGTACATTGGTACAGCATTAAATTGATAGTTACCTGCAGCTCCTGTTACTATAGGATTCATGTTATAACCACCTAACTTAACTACTACATTTTCAACAGATGCACCTGTCTCATTAAGGATCGTACCTCTAATGGCTGCTTGATCTCCACCTCCATCATCATCGTCATTATTTCCTGCACAAGTACATCCATCACTTTGGATCATATCATTAATAGTATTTGGATTACCATCATCACACGCTGTACCAGCTTGTTGACCTAGTCCAACAGATGGATCATTATCATCACAATCAGAATCTGCACATATTCCATCTCCATCTGCATCACCGCCTTCTGAGTCACATCCACCAGTTACAACAACTTCTTGTGTACTGAAACAATCTTCTGCATCTTGTACAATTATTGTATAAGTGCCTGCTGATAAATTAGGAATCGTGAAAGGAGTTGTACTAGTTCTGACAAAACCTACAACTGGTCCATCCCAACCTATAGTATATGGTGCTCGACCACTGCTTACGGTTACCATTGAACTACCCGTTCCTCCAATTGCTTCAAATATTACTGGACATGCATCCATACTACCTGGATCACTTGCTTCAGCTACCATTACAGAAGTAGTCGAGGAACAACCACTTGAATCGCTTACCATAATATCGTAAACGCCAATCGGTAAATTAGTAATTTCAAATACATTTCCAATTGATACATTAGAACCCACATTAGGACCGTCCCAGCCGAATGTGTAAGGCCCTGTTCCACTCGTAGCAGTTACATTAATAGTACCTTCACCTACGACTGTAATAAATTCTACAGGACAGTCAATAACTGTACTTTCAACTAATACCACCTGAGAAAAAGAACAGTTCGTATTGGTTACGAATACTGTGTACATACCTGCTGGTAGTGACGGTATATTAAATGTGTTACCACTTACCAATTGGGCATCTCCATCTACTGGACCTCTCCAGCTTATCGTGTATGGTAGAATGCCTGTCGTCATCGTTATATCTATCATACCTGCTCCGCCCGTTGCTGTAAATGTTACATCACATACTGGTGGCGCTTGTGTTACTACTACTGTCTGAGAAGAGGAACAATTTGCATTTGTTACAAATACTGTGTAAGTACCTGCTGGTAATGATGGTATAGTAAACATATTACCATTTGTCAATTGCGCATCTCCGTCGACTGGACCTCTCCAGCTTATCGTATATGGTGTAGAACCTGTCACCATTGCTATATTGATCATACCCAATCCACCTGTCGTGGTAAAGGTTACATCACATACTGGCTGTGCTTGTGTTACCACTACTGTCTGAGAAGAGGAACAATTAAGATTTGTTACAAATACTGTGTAAGTACCTGCTGGTAACGAAGGTATATTAAACGTATTGCCGCTTGTCAATTGTGCGTCTCCATCTATTGGACCTCTCCAACTTATAGAATATGGTAGATCGCCTGTCGCCATTGTAATATCTATCGTACCTGCTCCGCCTATTGCTGCAAATGTTACATCACATACTGGTGGTGCTGCTATTACTGTCGCTGTTTGAGAAGAAGAACAGTTAGCATTTGTTACAAACACCGTATAGTTACCTGCTGGCAATGATGGTATAGTAAATGTGTTACCATTTGTCAATTGCGCGTCTCCGTCAACTGGACCTCTCCAACTAATTGTATATGGAGAACTACCTGATACCATAGTAAGATTAATCATACCTGTTCCGCCTGTCGCTGTGAATGTTACATCACATACTGGCTGTGCTGGTGTTACTACCACAGTCTGAGAAGTAGAACAGTTAAGATTTGTTACAAATACCGTGTAAGTTCCTGCTGGTAAAGACGGGATATTAAACGTATTGCCACTTGTCAATTGTGCGTCTCCATCTATTGGACCTCTCCAACTTATAGAATATGGTAGATCGCCTGTCGCCATTGTAATGTCTATCATTCCTGCACCACCTACTGCTGCAAATGTTACATCGCATGGATTTGGTGTAACTGTACCTTCTGAAACAACAACTTGTTGAGAAGCTGAACAGCCATTGATATCTACTACAAATACTGTATAAGTACCCGCAGCTAATGAACTAATATTAAACGTGTTACCATTTGTCAATTGTCCATCTCCGTTGGTTGGACCTCTCCAGCTTATCGTGTATGGTAAGTCGCCTGTCGCCATCGTAATATCTATCATCCCTGCACCACCTACTGCGCTTAAAGATACTGCACATGGTACCGTTGGATTTGGATTTGTTGGATTGACTGGTGTTGTGGAACCACATAGATTCAAGTTATCTTGTACTGTGATTACTACTGTAACTACACTCCA
>CAKZUM010000088.1 GCA_937921525.1 uncultured Saprospiraceae bacterium | reverse complement strand
CATCCATATCTATGATCCTTCTATTTGGTTTAGCAACGGAGAAGTAACGGAACGATTTAAGCAAAGAACAAATAAGCAGGCGACGACCATTCATCTGACCTATCAGTCTATTCCTGAATTTCATAAAAATAAAATAGAAGCCTTTATTGAAGTGTTGGAAAAGGATAGTAGTATTACCTTATCCAAAAAATTGTATGAGGCGGAGACGCATAATTCTCTTTTTTTGGATAGTTTTTATCGGGGGATTCTTCTGACTAATGGGCTTTGAGTCGAGGATGTAGAGATGCTGGTGCAATTGCTTTGTATTGTGCCTCCTATTTATAAGGTTCTGCATTGAAATAACATCACACAGAAGGTGAAACCTTCTTTGATAGACGACACACAGCCTTACGGCAGCGAAGGAAAGATATATCTAATTATTTTATTGTCACTCACCGTTTCTATTCATTTTTGGGATAAAATTTGCATATATGGGATTTTTTCTATAGAATTACACTATAAATTTATTTTTATGGTGTATACTAATGAAAAGGTAAAGCGATTATTAAAATCCGAATTAGTTAAGAGAGGTATTAGAACTTCTGACTTAGTTATCCTTTTAAATAACGAAGGGTTAAATGAGACTAAATCTAGTATAACAAGTAAAATCAGCCGTGGAACTTTCAGTGCTACCTTCTTCTTACAATGCCTTTCTGTAATAGGATGCTCAAAATTTGAAATTGATAATAATATTTCAAATTTAAGTATTGCTGCTGAACCTGAAACCGAATATGATGAAAAATAATAAAATAAGATTTATTGATTTGTTTGCTGGGCTTGGAGGTATTCGGCTTGGCTTTGAACAAGCTTGTCAAGAAAAAGGTATAAAAACTGAATGTGTAATGACTTCAGAAATTAAACCTCATGCCATAGAAACATTAAAACATAATCATCATCATGAAAATTTTGTAGGAGATATTTTTGAAGTAAAAAACGAGGATATTCCAAGTTTTGATTTTCTTTTTGGAGGTTTTCCATGTCAACCTTTTAGTGCAGGAGGGAAAAGAAAAGGATTTGCAGATACAAGAGGGACTTTGTTCTTTGAGATTGAAAGAATAATTAAATATCATAAACCTGAAGGTTTTATTCTTGAAAATGTGGAAGGCTTAGTTAAGCATGATTTAGAAAATAAACATGATTCAATTGGAAGAACTTTATCTACAATTATTTATAAACTTGAAAAAGAATTGGACTATCAGGTATCTTGGGAAGTATTAGATTCTGTAAATTTTGGCGTTCCTCAATCTAGAAAAAGAGTATTTATTGTAGGTACAAAAAATAATAAGATTTCATTAAAAAATTTCATCCCAAAGTTCCAAGTAATTAAAGATGTAATAGAAAGTGGAAAAGAAACTTTAAATACACCATTTACACAAAAATTACTATCCCACTTTTCGATAAAAGAATTATATGGAAAATCAATTAAAGACAAAAGAGGAGGTCAGAATAATATACATAGTTGGGATATTGGAATAAAAGGAGAATGTTCTAAAGAGCAAGTAATCTTACTTAACAAACTTTTTAAAGAAAGAAGAAAAAAACATTGGGCTGGAGAAATTGGGATTGACTGGATGGATGGAATGCCTTTAACATTAAAACAAATCAAAACGTTTGCTCCTTCTGTTAACTTATTTGAAAACCACACTTTCGACCTAAAGGAATTATTAGACGATTTAGTACAAAAAGGATACCTAAGGTTTGAACACCCTAAAAAACTAGTTAGAGAAGAAACTGAAAATGGTGTAATTTCCTCTCGAGTTTATGATGAAACAAAACCCAAGGGCTACAATATTGTTACAGGAAAATTAAGTTTTGAGGTTAATAAAATTCTAAATCCTAATGATATTGCCCCAACTCTTGTTGCAACAGATATGGTCAAAATTGTTGTTCCTGATGGAAAAGGAGTTAGACGTCTAACCATTAGAGAAGGCTTGAGAATATTTGGTTATCCAGAAGATTATGAAATTCCAGTTAAACAAAGATTAGCTTTTGACTTATTAGGAAATACAGTTGTTGTTCCTGTTGTAAAAGCAATTTCGGAAAGAATTTTAGATGCTATTATTATTAGTGAGAAAACAGCAAATCAAAAAACTGCAAAAACAGAAATTATAGCTTAACCTCAGACTGTTCAAATTAGATCTTTCCCTGTTGCCTTTTTATATCCGCTGATAACATTTCTTAACCAAGTACTAGTTACTGCATCTCTTGATGTTCTTGCCCACTGCCTTTGTGTTCCATCAAATGCTTTGACAAATTCTAGAGCGTTATTAAATGGCTTGAAAGTAGTTCTACTATTATTGTACCATTTTATCGGCCGTATATTAGCTGGTTCACCTTGTTTCACATTACATCTAAGATCCCACTTTTCACTTGGTCCACAAATTTCCCAGACTTTTTTAAACCAAACATCTTTAATAATAATTTCTGTGCTTTCCATAGCATAGCCAATTATTAGATAATCTGAATCTAACCTAAACGGAAACTCTAAAAGAGAACGTCGATAAGCTAAAAATGCAGCGATATCAAAATTAGGAGAAGCATTATAATCAAAACACTTTATTTCTAATAAATCTTTCCTATGGTCTGTAGAGTCAAGCAAAAAATCAGGGAAATCTTGGGTATGTGGAGGATTAGAGAACTCAATTTTTTCTTTTATCATCCAAGCTTTAATCCACTCTTGTACTAGATTTCCAACTGTATCTTTTGTTCCAACTTCTAAGGAAATATCCATCAATTTAAAAATAATTTTTCCTTTCTTTCCTATGAAATCATTATCAACTACAAGTTTTTGATACAATTGTTTGGCGGTTAATTTCATGCTATTGCTTTTATGACAAACAACAAATATAAAATAATTTAATAGATAATTAATGACTGCTATTGTAACCATTCAATTTGAATAGAAATAATAGGCTAAATTGAGAGAGTTTTATACAAAATGTATAAAAAAAGGGCTGATAGTAAACTATCAGCCCTTTTTAAATAGCCCAAAGACTATTATACCTTACCCACCAAAATCATCAAACGCAATATTCTCCTCGGGTACGCCTAAGCTATCCAAGGTCCGAATAACCGACTGATTCATCATTGGAGGACCACAGAAGTAGTATTCAATTTCTTCTGGTTCTGGGTGATCTTTCAGATACTTCTCATGACATACAGACATTACGTATCCTTTGAAACCTTCGCCATTTGGATCATCTATCGTTTCCTTTACCGTCCAATTATCTTCTGGTAATGGATTATCTAATACTACATGGAAACGGAAATTTGGAAATTCTTTTTCAATCTTTCTAAATTCCTCGATGTAGAATAATTCTCTTCTCGTACGACCACCATACCAGAACGATACTTTTCTATCTGTCGTCTTTAATGTATGGAATAGGTGATATAGGTGTGATCGCAATGGTGCCATACCTGCACCACCACCGATGTAAACCATTTCTTTTTTAGTCTCCTTGATAAAGAACTCTCCGTAAGGACCAGAGATCGTAATCTTATCGCCCGGCTTCTTAGAGAATACATAAGAAGAACATACCCCTGGATTAACAGCCATCCAACCGTTTGTTTTTCTATCAAAAGGTGGCGTTGCTATACGGATATTCAACATCACGATATTTCCTTCCGCAGGGTGATTGGCCATAGAGTAGGCGCGGAATTGCTCCTCGTCATTCTTCATCTTCAAATCCCATAACTTGTACTTATCCCACTCACTTCTAAACTTATCTGGTCCAGAAGGATCATCTGGATGTGGTGCTATATCCATATCCTTGAAATTCACCTCTACTTCTGGAACATCTATTTGAATATATCCACCTGACTCGAAATCTAATGTTTCACCTGCTGGTAATTCTACTACAAATTCTTTAATGAAAGAAGCTACGTTATAGTTAGATCGTACCGTACACTCCCACTTTTTAATACCAAATATTTCCTCTGGAATTGTGATTTCCATATTCTCTCGCACCTTCACCTGACAAGCTAAACGCTTATGCTCGGCAGCTTCTTTACGAGTTAAGTGATTCATCTCTGTAGGTAGCACATCGCCACCTCCTGATAATACATGGCACTCGCACATCGCACAAGTACCACCACCACCACAAGCAGATGGCAAGAAAACACTCTTGTCTGATAATACAGAAAGTAATGTGGAACCAGGTTTTACTAACAATGGATTTTCTGTATCTCCATTTACTACAATAGATACATCGCCCTGCGGCACTAATCTCTTTCTTGCTCCAATCAGCATAAATGCTAATGCTAAAATTACAGCACTAAAGACAATGATCGCAATTAAAACATTCATAATTTCTTATTTGGTTTGTCATTTGATGAATAAGCTGATCAAATAACTACTACGTAACAATTTCTCAATTAAATAATATAACTCAGAAAACTATTTAACCTTCTATGCAACACTAAGATTATTCCTGCTTTCTGAGCTTTTCCTATTTCGCTCCCCCTTGGGGGTTGGGGGTTTATATGAGTGGGAAACGCTTACTTGAGATACCCCCAACCCCCAGGGGGGAGCGATTCTAAAAATCATACATCATAAATCATAAATCTGCTAAATTAGATTGATTTATGATGTATGATTCAAAATTTATGATATATGATTTGCTTCCACAATCCAAATCTTGGGATAAAATTAAGTGGCAGTATCGATTAACTTATTTCGTACCTGTCAAAGCTGCTGGATCAATACCCATCAGACTCATAAACGCAATACCCATCAAGCCTGTTAAAATAAATGCCATGCCCAATCCTCTTAATGCAGGTGGTACATCTGAATAACGGATTTTTTCTCGGATAGCAGCAATGGCAATAATCGCTAAGAACCATCCAAAGCCACCTCCTAATCCGAAGGCAATAGATTCTGAAAAATTATATTCTCTTGCTACCATAAATAAAGACCCCCCTAATATCGCACAGTTCACCGTAATCAGTGGCAGGAAGATACCCAAGGAGTTATATAAGGCAGGTGAGACTTTTTCAATTACCATCTCTACCAATTGTACCATAGAGGCAATTACAGCGATAAACAAAATTAATCGCAAAAAGGTTAGATCTAAACCGTTAATTGCTCCATCTAATAGAAAATTATTGATTAACCAGTTGATTGGCATCGTAATACCTAATACGAAAATAACTGCTAGACCTAATCCGAATGCGGTTTTTACTGTCTTAGATACCGCCAAGTAAGAGCACATTCCTAAGAAGTAAGCCAATACCATATTGTCAATAAAGGCCGCTTTTATGAAAATATTAAAAAGTTCCATTTTAATGTGATAATGGTTCTTTGACAAATGCAGTGAAAACAATCAAATAAAAAGAAAAATCAACACTTCCTTTGGTCGCTTTTGACTTTCCTTTTTCTTTGAACACTGTATTTGTCAAAGAACGTTAATTATGAATGATGAATGGTAAATGATGAATTAGACTAGACATCACTGGATGCTATAATTCACCTATCATTTTTAATTCATCATTTTACGATACGTCAACTAATTTTGGTGTTCTTGATCTCTGTATCCAAATGAAGATACCAATTAAGAACATGGCTGCTGCTGGTAAAACCATTAAGTTATTATTGGAGTACCAAGAGAACATAGAACCAATCCCAGATTCTGCCATCGTGTTGATGAAATAATCTCCTGAAGGACCGATAATTTTCATTTCTGCTGGGCTACCTGCGAACAAACTGCCTTTACCAAAAAATTCTCTGAAGAAAGCGACCATTAAAAGAATCGCTCCATAGCCTAATCCATTACCAATTCCATCCAAGAAAGAACGCCAAGGTTTGTTCGCCATTGCGAATGCTTCCAAACGTCCCATCACTATACAGTTAGTAATAATCAACCCAATATAGACCGATAGATCTTTATAGACTGGATAACTCAAATATTTTAAAGACAACTCTACTACTGTTACTAATGTCGCAATAATGACTAACTGAACAATCATCCGAATAGACTTCGGTATTCTGTTTCTTAGTACAGAGGTAATCAAACTAGAAAACCCACATACAAAGACTACGGCCACAGATATAACCAATGATGGATATATCAACGAAGTAACCGCCAATGCAGAACAAATTCCTAATACCTGAATGGTAATCGGGTTATTGTCATACAAAGGATCAGTGATTAACTGCTTCTCTTTTTTTCCGAATAAAGGCTCCGATTTCGCTGCTGCTGATTTCGCTGCCGTAGTAGCTTCCGCCATTTTATTATTTTTTACTATTGGAAATTGCTAAATGCTCAAAATTGCTAACATCTTGTCAGCAATCTCTAATGTTGTCTTACTTTACTAACATGCCAACTGGCTTTCCTTTGCCACTCTGTAATTTCTCAAAATAAGGTAAGTAGTATTTAATACCTGTATACAACATTTGAGATACGCCATCCGCAGTAACAGTTGCACCAGAAATACCATCTACCTCACGTGTCGGATCTTTAGCTCCTCCCTTCCGAACATATACGGAAGTGTAATCCCCGTCGTCACTATAAATTTTAGTTCCTTTAAACTGTCTAGAAAAAGCAGGATTATCTTTTATTTCTGCACCCAAGCCCGGCGTCTCTCCTTTATGGTCGAAGGACACACCAGCTACCGTACTGAAATCATTGCTAAGGGCAACATTTCCCCATATCTCATCCCATAATCCATTTCCTCTTATAGAAACGATATAAAATTTATCGCCCCCCTGCTTGTTATACACGTATAACGGCAGCAAGCGATTTTCTTCTGCTTTTTTCTTTTCTTTAGCCATATCAACATTCTCTGCTTTCATTCCATCAATGACTTGTCCGTCCATGTCTAGAACTACTTGCTCTATTTGCTGATTAAAAATGCCTAAGACGTCTTCATCAGTCATAGACTTAACATCTTTCTCTACGTGATCGCTTATGGCTCCCAAGATCGCCCGCTTATTGAATACATCTTCATTAATAGCTGCTTGTTCTTTAGTACCATAGAACAAAGCTGATAATAACAAAGCTACTAAGACAGTCATCCCTAAAGTGAATAGGACTACATAACCTGTACGTTCCATTGTTTATATTTTTTAGGATCAGTACTAAATACTGACTCTTTATTATTTTTTAAGAAGTTGCTTGCGCGCGCTTCATTCTTCTGCTCATATTGCCCTCTAACACATAGTGGTCAATTAATGGCGCAAATACATTTAATAATAGAATAGAAAGCATCCATCCCTCAGGATATGCTGGATTTAATACTCGAATAATCATTCCAATAAATCCAATAAAGAAACCGTATATCCACTTACCTCTATTCGTTGAAGCAGCTGTCACTGGATCTGTTGCCATAAATGCCATTGCAAAGAAGAAACTACCCATATAAAATTGGTAGTACCACGGAACGGTCATAAATGGTGTTGCACCCCACCAGTTTAATAAAATTGCACAAAAAGCTGCACCAATAAACATAGACAACATGATTCTCCAACTAGCAATGCCTAGAGCAATTAATAAGCCTGCACCTGCCAAAACGAAAATCTTGTTGGTCTCCCCTATTGATCCCGGTATGCCACCCCACAACATTTGTGCTGGAGAGTATACTTCTGTTACTTTTTCCCAACCACCTTGATATGCTAAACTCATAGGCGTTGCCCCTGTATAGCCATCTACGACGACGGCGGCGGCATCAAAGGTTCGCATACCAAGAGCATCGAATATCCAATTAAAGAA
>CAKZUM010000087.1 GCA_937921525.1 uncultured Saprospiraceae bacterium | reverse complement strand
TTTTTCCATTGCTGAAAAAGAAGCAAAAAAGCTAGTCCAAAAAAACTCGCTCCGCTCAGACAGTTTTTGGACGAGCCACCCGCCCATATGTTGACCTAACAGTACGTGGCTAAAATTCAGAAAACTTAGTTTACAGACTAGTACATAGGTCACATAGGACGTCATGTACTATGTGACCTATGTACCTATGTGGTAAAAAACAAATCTAACTTGGTCAACTTAGTTTTATCACACTATTTAATTGCTAAGAAAAACTAAATTTAAATAAAAAGAAATTTATAAATTAGTAAAATAAATTATAGTATTTTAAAAATATTTCATCAAAAAAATCATCACTTAAATTTCCGCCAATCAAATGTGGATAACTTCCCTATCCTTCCCTTTCTTTTCTGACTTAGAAATCTTTATTTTTGTACCAAATGAGACTACGTAACTTAGAAATAAAAGGCTTTAAAAGTTTTGCTGACCAAACAGTCGTTAACTTCAATGAAGACGTCATTGGTGTGGTTGGCCCGAATGGGTCTGGCAAATCGAACATTGTAGATGCGATCAGATGGGTATTGGGAGAACAGAAAAGTAAGCATCTGCGACTAGACAAGATGACCAGCGTCATCTTTAATGGAACAAAGAAAAGAAAGCCTAGTGGGGCTGCCTCTGTATCGCTTACCTTTGAGAATACCAAGAATTTATTACCGACTGAATTTTCAATGGTCACGATTACTCGAATCCTTTATCGAAGTGGGGAGAGTGAGTACCGATTGAATAATGTCCAATGTCGATTAAAAGATATCACCTCCTTATTCCTAGATACAGGGATAGGCTCTAATTCCTATGCGATCATCGCCCTGAATATGGTAGATGATTTGCTGAATGATAAAGAGAATGCTCGTCGAAAGATGTTTGAGCAGGCGGCTGGTATTTCTAAATATAAACGAAGAAAGCACGAGACCCTTAATAAGTTAAAGAACACGGAAGCAGATCTAGAGCGAATTGAAGATTTGTTATTTGAAATTGAAGGCAACTTAAAGTCCTTAGAAAAGCAAGCGAAGCGAACAAAGAAGTATTACGAAATTAAACAATTATACAAGGAACTAAGCTTAGAGTTGGCCATCTTTCAGACAGCTGCTTATAAAGAAGATTATCAAACTATTAGTAAACGTCTTGCCGCCGAGGAAGACAATTACAGACAGTTAGAAATTCAATCTAGACAGTTTGAAGCCAAGATTGAGGAAGACAAAAAGAATCATTTAGATTACGAAAAAACGCTTTCTGAAAAGCAACGTGCTTTAAATCTTTTGGTCAATGGTGTACGGGAGTTAGAAAATGAAAAGCGATTATTAGAAGAGCGAAGTTCTTTTACTAAAACTAACCAAGAAAAGCTATCTAGCGAAATTACCAATGCCAAGGCGCGTATCCAACAACTGGACGAAGAGCTAGTGGATTACAGATCTAGAATTAATGAAGAAAAATCTAGAGAGGCCGTATTAGAAGAAGCTTTGGAAGAAGCAGAATCGCACTTAGCTAAAATTCGGGAAAATCATTCTTCTTTAAAAACAGATTTAGATCAATATATTGAAACCCAACAGACCTTAGAGAAAGAGGTATTTGAACTGGAGAAACAGCGGGCGATTAATGATAATCAATTGGGATCTTTGGGTAATGCGCTGGAGTTGGATAAGACAGAAATTGAAGGCAGACATGGAGAAATCATTGCCCTTCAAACCCAATTAGTCCAACTAACGGCAAAGTCTACAAAACAAAAAGAATTAGTAGAGAATTTAGAAAAGAAGGAAGCCACTCGTCAAGCAGAGGTAGAAAAGACAGAGGAAGAAATTACGGTATTAAATGAAAAGATTGCCAACATCAGTCGTACACTAGATGCGAAGCAAAATGAATTTAAGCTGACCAAAAGTATGGTAGAAAATCTGGAAGGTTTTCCAGAGTCTATCAAATTTTTAGCAAAAAATAAAGACTGGAATCATAAGGCTCCGCTGCTATCGGATGTCCTTTATGTAAAAGAAAATTATCGAGTAGCGATTGAAAATTATTTAGATCCGTACTTGAATTATTATGTGGTCGATAATATGGAGCAAGCCTATAAGGCCGTCCAACTATTACACCATAGACAAAAAGGAAAAGCGAATTTCTTTTTGCTAGATTCTTTTAATACCTATGTACCTAAGACTAGTAATTACGGTGCAGCAAAAAGGGCTATAGAGTTAGTAGAAGTTGAAGATAAATATAGACAGTTATGTAACTATTTATTGTCCAATGTTTTTGTGGTAGAGGATAATATTAATCAAGTTCCTAAAAATATTGAAGAACATGTAGTCGTACTTTCTCAAAGTGGCGGTTTCATAAAAAGAAAATATAGTTTATCAGGAGGTTCAGTCGGTTTGTTTGAAGGGAAGAAGATTGGTCGTAAGAAAAACCTAGAAGTATTAGAAAAAGCAATCGCTCGTTTGGACAGAGAAAAAGATCAATTAACGACTGAACTGTTAGAACTAAAATCTAACCTAGAAGAGCTAAAACAAAAAGCAGGAAAAGATTCTATTGATGCGGAGAAGCAATTCTTTAATGAATTGTCTAACCAAAAAGTCTCGATAGAAACTAGATTAGAAAACTTCGAATCCTTTGCCAAAGAGGTCACAGAAAAAATACAAAACAATCAGTTTAGAATTTCTGAATTAACGGAAGGCAATAAATTGATCGCTCGGACCTTAGAAGAGAAAAAGAAGATTGCAGAGCAGGCTAAAGAAAAACTCTCTGACACTGACAACAGCTATAGAGAAATAGCTAATGAATTAAACACTGCTTCTCAGTCGTTTAACGAAAAAAACATCACCTTCATCCGACAGCAGAATCTTGTTGGAACGATTCAGCAAGAACTAAGCTTTAAAGAAAATCAAGCCCAAGAATTAAAAGATAAATTGGAACGGGATACTTTTACTATCCAAAATTCTTCTGGGGAGATTCAAGAATTAGTTACTAGGATTACGACTATTGATACTTCTTTAGTTGGACAATATCAAGCTAGAGATGTCCAATCTCAAGCACTGTCTATTGCAGAGCAAGAGTATTTTAAAGTAAGAGGACAAGTAACAGAATTAGAAGATACTCTAAGACAAAATAATCGAAAATTTCAAGATACCCAGTCGTTAGTCAATCAATTAAAAGACAAATTCAATGATCTAAAATTGAAGATGACTTCTATTGGTGAGCGTTTAAAGATTGAGTTTGATATGGACATCAACGATGTCATTGATAAAGAGCCAAATCCAGAGTACAACATAGAAGACTTAGATGAGAAAGTCGCTAAGATGAAAAAGCGATTGGATAATTATGGCGAGATCAATCCACTAGCGGTAGAGGCCTATGACGAAATTAAAGAACGCTACGACACCATCATTACTCAAAGAGATGATGTCGTCAATGCTAAAACGTCCTTAATAGAAACGATCTCTGAAATAGAGACCACTGCTTCTGGTCAGTTTATGGATGCTTTTGAAAAGGTTAGACTTTATTTTATTGATGTATTCCAAAGTCTTTTCTCGGAAGGCGATATGTGTGATCTGATCCTTACCAATCCAGATAATCCTTTAGACTCCCCTATTAATATTACGGCCAAGCCGAAGGGCAAGCGTCCACAATCTATCAACCAATTATCGGGTGGTGAAAAAACATTAACCGCTACTGCCCTACTCTTCGCTTTATACCTTTTAAAGCCAGCCCCTTTCTGTATCTTCGATGAGGTTGATGCCCCACTAGATGATGCGAATATTGCTAAGTTCAATAACATTATCAAGAAATTCTCTAAGGAATCTCAGTTTATTGTCGTTACGCATAATAAGCAGACGATGGCGGCGGTGGATGTGATTTATGGGGTGCATATGCAGGAGATGGGCGTTTCGTCTGTGACTCCTGTTGACTTTAGGGCCTTGGATAATCAGGGGAATATTTTGGAGGCTGTGGAGGGGTAATAGCAGGGGGTATTGGTGCTGTGAAAATCATAAATCATAGTTCATATATCTTACATTTTTAAACAACTTCTTAGTCAAAATTAGGCTGATGTATCATTGCTGATGTAAAATATATGATGTAAGATTTTCTCTCACACAACTTACAACTAGTCATTAGAACTAGCTAAAACAACAATCCATTGGCAGCTACT
>CAKZUM010000086.1 GCA_937921525.1 uncultured Saprospiraceae bacterium | reverse complement strand
ATACTCAATGTCATAGTGTCGGATTTAGCATCATTCGTACCAAAGTTGAAATACTTTGAATTGATTATTGCTCTATCCCATGTTAAATCCCCACTTCCTCTTAAGCCTTCAGGAGTAAGTACTAATGTGCCTGCAAAGTTTCGATCCCCTTCTTTATAAATTTTAAATGGATCTCCTTTCGTACGAATTTCTAAGCTATCAGAATAAGGATTCAATGCAAATTTTATATCTCCTCCTTCTATGGTTGGTATGTTATCACTTCTACTTTCAATTAAGCTAAATTGATCTGCACTACCCGTCATTAATTTAGGCATGAAGACCCAGTCTTCAGAAGAAATTTCTGCACTCAAATAGTTGAGTGTTCCCATTCCTGTAAATCCTTTATTATTCAAACTGATTTCACCAGTATATTTACCTTTACCACCATAGATCGGATACCCTCCCGAGGGGGTTTGAGTAACGAACCCAAGAGATTCATCCTCTTGTAAGGTTAGTGTTTCTTCAAATTCAGGGAAGATACCAGAAGACTTCATTTTACCTTTAAATTTCATATCTTCTCTACTCAATTTGTCAAGTGAGTTCAGACTGAAATCATTTAATTCAAAATTGAAATCTTTTCGATTGTAGGTGGTATCTAGATGGTCTGGCGAATCATAATATACATAAGAAGAAGATTTACTCTGAAAAGATGGGAATATATCAATGTCTTCTTTACCAGACTTATTAGAAGGCGCATCTATTAATAAAACACCTGATAAATTCTCCAGTCGACTGGCAATGGCTCTTGGAAGTGGATTACCTTTTTCATCTTTTTGGTCTGTTTGCTCAAATAAGTCTAAGGTTGCGATAGAATCCATTCTAATTTGAAATTGATCGTAATCAAAATGAAATTTTGTACCTTGGAAAATACCTAGAGAAGCATATATCTTTCCATCAAAATCTATATTTCGATTTTCTAATAATTTGATTCTACCACTATCTGTTTTAGTAGCCACCATTTGGGATTCACTAAACTCTATAAATTTTATTCCATTTACTTCTAAGCTATTATCAGCAGTATTCAGAATCCCACTGGTTTTATTCGTTTCTGAAATGATACGTAGATTATCGTAATCTATTTTATTTTGTTTAGCATCTGCATACAAATACACTTTGTCATATACATCTATTATTTCAGTTTTTTGATCATATTGAATAAAGCCTTTTGATATCATATCGTAAAGCAGAGATTGAATATTTTCAATACTATATCTTGGATTGAGTCTTTTTGCATAAATGCCAGCTTCTATTTTTCTGCTACCTTGCATCTCCGATAATGTTTTTAAAGTAGCTATAGGATTGACAGAGGAGACGGCTTGTAATCGCCGATATTCTTTTTCTGAAAAATATTCTTTAGAAGCATAATAATTTCTTTTTTCGACCTCACTTCCAATAGCTTTAGCCTTTTCACTAATCACCAATGAGTCTTTATCAAAATACCAAAGCATCTTGTCTGTATCAATATCTATTTGATGATAAGAAGAAGAAAAAGCATTCCGATCATTACTCTTTTCCCCTCTAGTAAATTCTGCAATTCTGTCTTCTATATTAAAACGAAAATTTATAGACGGATGATAGATAGAATCTTTTCCAATATAGATACTCATTTCTACTTCTTTGCCATATATAACTTCCCCTTTTTTTATGGTGAAATTTTTAGAATTTCCATGTATTCTTAAAGCTCCTTTTTTGTCCGAAATTAATAATCTTGCGTTTTCCTCTTCCGTTCCTGAGCCTGTAAGATTAAGGCCTTCTAAACCAAACTGCCCGAAGAACTGAATACCTTCTCCTATACCTTTCATTTCTGCGATACCTCTAGAAGAAGTGAATCTTGGAAAAGATTTATAGGATCCTGAAATCAACTTATCTTCAAATGTACCCGTCAAGGCTTCCTCTTTAAAAAAACTAGGTAAGTAAATGATGGCATCCTTAACTTTATAACTAGTACTTGACATGTCTATTTCATAATCTTTAAATTGGGCATAATGCTTTCTATCTAAACCATGTCGCTGCCAACCCGCTCTGCCAGATTTGCCAACCCATTTATTTTGTAATGGAAAAAAGATACCACCCGTATTTTCAATAAGAATAGAATCTTGTTTTCTAGTTGCGAGAAGATTTACTTTTTCAAATACAACTTGCGGCAACTGATCCGCATATACTAACTGTAGTGTATCTCCTAGTACTTTCCAATTTACCCCTCCTTTATCAGAGTACTTAAGCGCATATTCTTGAAATAGGGTAGTAGAAAATTCTAAATATTTATTGATAGGTTTTAGCTTTCCACCTTTTACATCTCCCATCATACCCGCCAAGACTTGATCCCACTCCTTAAACCGAGTAGCTCCATTTGAAAAACTTTTGATATGGGTTAAGCCGATTAAGTAATTTTTGAAATAGGGACTAGCTTTCATTCTAAGTTGTAACATTTGGTTACAACGTGCCATGATACTATCCTGCTCCTCTGCACTAAAACCTCCTGCTTGAAATTTACTTCCAAAATTTTCAAAAGTCTCTTCCATGACCTTTCGCTTACTAGAAGTCATGTAGTCTTCTAGTTGCTGATAAAACTCCATTTTATTCTCCGAAAATTCTTTTAAGCGTTGTGCTTGTGAATTAGTCAAAAGAAAAAAAAGGAAGATCAACGTAGAAAAAATTCTTATAACCATTAATTGGATATTTTTGTCTTGCAAGCAAGACGGAACAAGTTAAGTACACTATAACAGATACACTATAACAGAAGCAATTTTGTTACAATGTATTAGGTATTATCTTATAACGAAAAAGGTGTGGGTGGAGTTGTGTTTGAGTGGTTAATTCGGAGTGGCTTGGCGGACTGTTCTGACTATTCGTCTACGTTTACTAAACCTTTGAGGTTTAGCTAAACGTGCGCTTTCAAACTTAAATCAATTATTTTTCTAGCTTTATACAAATCCATTCTCCTTTACGCTTAGTATCTACAATAGAAAATCCTGTTTGCGCAATATGCTCTCTAACTAATTGTTCATCTGTATTTAATATGCCAGATAAGAGCGTATAGCCGCCAGAAATATTTTTTTCATAGAGTGTAGGAAGCGTATCGAGAATAACTGTTCTATTAATGTTAGCTAAGATAATATCAAAGTCTATTTCTTTAACTAGATTAATTTCTCCTACTTTAGTGATAATACCAGTCGACTCATTGATAGCAATATTTTCTAGCGAATTTTCATAAGATAATGGGTCTATATCAATAGCTAGAATATCATTTGATCCTAGTTTATTGGCCAGAATAGCTAAGATGCCTGTTCCGCAGCCAAAATCGAAAACCTTTTTTCCTTGAAAATTGATACCTTCCATTGTTTCCATCATCATGTGCGTAGTTTCATGATGTCCTGTGCCAAATGCCATTTTTGGATTGATAACAATTTCATGTTTTACCTCAGGTAGGGGAGCGTGAAAATCTGCTCGGATCGCACAAAAATTATTAATTTGTATAGGTTGAAAATTAGCTTCCCATATGGCGTTCCAATTTTGATTAGGGATGAGTTTTTTCTTATAGTTGAAACCTATCTTTTGAGCGAGATCGTTAAGTTGACTTGCATTAAAGTCCTTTTCTTGGATATACGTTTTAATACCATACTCGTCCTCCTCAAAGCCATCGAATCCACTATGACTCAATAGTGCAATAATTAAATCTTGCTTTTCAATTTCAGCAGTAATGCTTATTTTATAATAATTCATGCCCTTGCTTACTGAGTGTCTGGCTACAAATGAACTTAATTTAAAGAGGCTTATTTATGTCCAAACGCTAATTTTATTCCTTATCTCTATGCTCTTTTTTCATCAATTCCTTTTCCTCTTTTTCTTTCATCTTTTGTTCTCTGAAGTAATCATCTGATCGTTGGTAAGCTTTGATGATTTCTTTTACCAAACGATGTCTCACAACGTCATCTGCTGTTAATGTTACAACAGAGATTCCTTCGAGATGCTCTAATAATTCAATGGCTCTACGCAAGCCAGATTTTTGACTGTACGGCAGGTCAATTTGAGATAAATCTCCCGTAATAATACATTTTGCAGTAGGGCCAAGTCTAGTTAGAAACATCTTTATTTGAGTAGATGTAGAGTTCTGTGCCTCATCTAAAATAATGAACGCATTGTCCAAGGTTCGACCTCTCATAAATGCTAATGGAGCCACCTCGATCACTCTAGTAGCTATGAATTGCTGTAACTTTTCAGCAGGCAATAGATCATCTAGTGCATCATAAAGTGGTCGTAGGTAGGGATCTACTTTATCTTTCAAATCACCAGGTAAAAAACCTAAATTTTCCCCAGCTTCAACGGCTGGTCTGGTTAGTATAATTTTCTTGACAATCTTATTCTTTAATGCTTTTACAGCAAGAGCTACCGCTGTATAGGTTTTACCCGTACCAGCTGGACCTATAGCGAAGACTAGATCATTCATTTCCGCTTGCTCCACCAATATACGTTGGTTTCTTGTCTTAGCTTTAATGGGTTTACCATTTCGGCCGTGAACGATAGTAGAATTAGAAGGACCTGGACTTAATTTTGTTTCGAAGGGATTTTCGCCATTTAGCAAATCTTCAACTGTATGTGCCGTCAACTCCTTATGTTCTCGGAGCATACGAACCATCATTTCAAGTTTAGATTTTGCTTTTTGCGTTAGTTTTTTTTCGCCGGCAATTTTAACATTATTGCCTCTAGAGGTGATGGTGATATCAGGAAAGGCGTCTCTTAATAGATTTAGTTTTGAATTTTTCTCGCCGTACAATTCGACTAAGTCTACACCATCAATGGTAAGAATGATTTCGCTCAATATGTCGTTTTATAGTTTAATAAAATGATTTAATGCTATGTAACATATAATTTGGCAATTAACGTTCCAAATGTAGGGTTTAAGGACTTGAACTTTTAAATCCCCATCTTAGTAGAAATATAATAGTTCACCTTATTATATATTCGCTTATACCTCAGTTTATATTTTCTATACAGAATAGAATTATAAGAAGGGTCTTTAGGTTCTTTGATGAAGCCCATATCTTGCATCCAATCATCACTGTATATCTTACCTAAATATCGACTTCCATGATCAGGGAACAGAACAACTACTTTGTCATTCTCTGTCAATTCATCTTTCATTTTATAAACCGCTTGTAAAGCAGCACCTGCCGAATAGCCTACAAATAGGCCATCTTTAGAAGCAATCGACCTTGCACGCTTGGCACTATCTCTATCATGTACTTTGATCATTTGATCGATGACATCAAAGTTAACACAGCCAGGAATGATCGTTTTTCCTAGACCTTCTACCTTATAAGGGTATATTTCTTCCTTATCAAATTCTCTAGTCTCCCAATACCTTTTTAATACGGAACCATAGGCATCTACACCTATAATTTGTACATCTGGATTCTGTTCTTTTAAATACTCCGCTGTACCAGATATAGTTCCACCGGTACCCACACAGCATACATAATGAGTAATTTTACCTTCTGTCTGTTGCCAAATTTCTGGACCAGTAGAGTGGTAATGGGCCTCTCTATTAGCCAAATCAAAGTTTTGATTCAAATAATAAGAATTAGGAATTTCTGCATCAAGCTGTTTGGCCATGGAATAATAAGAATCAGGATCCTCAGGTTTCGCATCTTTAGGACATACGATTACCTCTGCCCCCATAGATTGGAGTAAGCGTAGTTTCTCGTCAGAAATTTTACTAGTTACAGTTAGTACGCATTTGTACCCCTTCAATAAGGAGACCATGGCTAAACTGAAACCTGTATTTCCACTTGTCGCTTCGATAAGCGTTGCACCTGGTTTAATTTTGCCTTCTCTTTCTGCCTTTTCCACCATATACAGTGCCACTCTGTCTTTAGCAGAATGACCAGGATTATAGGCTTCCACTTTACCATAAACCTCTGCCTTTATTACCCCAGTTGTTTGTCTAAGCTTTACCAGAGGTGTATTACCAATGGTATCTAATACACTATTATATACTCTTGGAGCAGAGATTTTAGAACTAAATGTCATAGTTAATTTTTTCTATCTTAAAGAATGGATATTTCCGATTCTAATTTTTCTTAGTTGGAAGTCGATGAAGTTGTCTTAGACTCTTAGTAACGAGGAGATAATAAATGTACGTTCTTGGGTAGCTTATTTTTTTCTTAGTTTTCTCTTGAAAGCGGGAGTATTGTTGATACTATGACCGATTTCAAGAGGAAAATAAGGGAAAAAGAAACAGCCAAGAGTGTATAGT
>CAKZUM010000085.1 GCA_937921525.1 uncultured Saprospiraceae bacterium | reverse complement strand
TACCAATACAAATTCCTCCAACTAGAAACGGGCATTAATAACTTGACTAATAATTCTTATTTTACTAGACGGGCAACGGGCTATCCTGGCCCAGGGATTATTCCATCTGATGGACGTAGTTATTATGTGACAGTTGGAGTTAGAATATAATGGTTTAGTCAACATCTAAGTACATGTCACTGCTTGGTGGCGGCTGACCGTCAGAAAAGTGGGGGCGGGGGATAGGATGCGCTTAGCCGTTTTTTCTGACTTGATTTTTGGTTCTTTTTATCGAAGAAAAAGAACATGATAGAACAGAATGCATACTATGTTATAATGTTAAATAGGCTTGCCCTTACAGGAATTTTTAATCTTCTCAAATAAATCTTACCTTAGTCCAATTAATAAAATTGTTTAAAACACAAACAATGCTAAAAAAAACAGGAATTGGACTCCTACTGATCGCTCTATTACTTGTCGGTGCTTATTATTGGTTTCTTAATTCTGGTATTCAACTACCAACAGAGACGGACGCTATTGTACAAGAGGTGTTGCAATCTAAAGAACTTCCTGAATTGATTACGGGAGAAACTGGTTTTGCAAAAAATGACGATGTAAAAATTTGGTATGAAAAAAGAGTGCCTATAGATTCTATTAAAGGAACACTATTATTAGTGATGGGACATAGTTCTTCGGCTATGGTTTGGGGAGATCAGTTTATGCAAGCATTTATAGATGCAGGTTACCAAGTCATTCGATACGATAATCGAGGATTAGGAGAGTCTGATTGGATTGACGATTGGGATAAAGCCAATCCCTATACCTTAGAAGATATGGCAAAAGATGGGATTGCGGTACTCGATGCCGTAGGTGTTGAAAAGGCACATGTCTTAGGTGCTTCTATGGGCGGCATGATTGTCCAACGAATGGCATTGAGTCACAAAGAAAGAGTAGCTTCTCTAATTTCAGTCATGTCTTCTGGCTACATGAATGATCCAGAAATACCAATACTTGATCGATCACAAATGATGGACTTCGGTCGATTGACGCTACGCTATCTAATGCCGCCAAGCGAAGAGGGTGCTATGAAATTTATGGTCGGCATCCAACAATTATTTCAAGGAAATGGCCCTTATACCCACCCTATAAAATCATCTGTGCAAAGAACCCTCTATGAAATGCGTAATAGAAAAGGAATGAATCCCAATGTTGGAGATCAGCACACTGCAGCCATTAGTGCTTCTGGTTCTAGATTGGAAGAGTTAGGTCAAATTAAAATGCCTACTTTAATTATACATGGAAAGTCAGATCCTTTAGTCCGCTTTGAACATTGTGAAAAATATGCGCCTCTAATTCCTCATGCCGAAAAATTATATATTGATGGAATGGGACATGATATGCCTGCTATTTATATGGATCAATATCATGCTGCTATTTTGAAGCATTTGGAAGGAGCGTAGTTTCTTAAGAATAAAATAATTAAACAAATTATTTCTGATCAGCAGTCATTAGGAACCCTCCCCGACCCTGTCTGCGCTCTTTTTGCCTCTAGGCAAAAGCAAACGCTAATCTTAAAAAGGGAGGGAGACATCTCCGAAACGAAATCCTCAATTCAGAGACAAATTATTATCCCACAACGTCTCCCCCTCTTTTTAAGAGGGGGTCGGGGGGAGTTCTGAGGAATGTTGAATATTTACTATAAAACAAAATAAATGAAAAACTCTCTTTTATTCACCCTACTAATTTTAGTAGCTGCCTGTTCCGTTCCTTCTGAAGTTATACAAAAAGAAACCGTCCAAGAACAGATAGTTGAAACAGTTATTGATACTAAAATACAAACCTCTGAAATACTCTGGGATACCTGGGGCATCCCTCATGTATATGCCAAAAACGAAAAAGACCTTTACTACGGAATGGGCTGGGCGCAAATGCACAGTCATGGTGACCTGTTGATGAAATTATATGCAGAAGCGAGAGGGGAAGCACCAAAGTATTTAGGCGCGAGTGCGCTTGATCTAACGAAGAAACTACATACGATTGGGATTCCTGATTTAGGAAAGAAATTTTATAATAGATTAACTGCCGAAGAAAAATCGGTCCTAAGTTCTTTTGTTGCAGGTATCAATGCTTATGCCGCTGCGTATCCTAATTATATTGCAGAAAACTTGAGAGGTATTTTGCCTATTCAAGAAACCGATGTCAATGCACATTCCCTTAGAAACTTCTTTGTTGAATTTATTGGTAATAGAGAAATGGGTACTGCCCAAAGTGCAGAGATTGGTTCTAATACCTGGGCGATTAGTCCACAGCGATCTACTTCTGGCAAAGCACTTTTGTTAGCGAATCCACACCTTCGATATGATGATCTTTGGTTATTTTATGAAGTACATTTAAATACAGATGATTATAGCATCTACGGGGCTACCCTAGTAGGCATGCCGACTATTGGTATTGCTTTCAATGAGCATTTAGGTTGGTCGCATACCGTTAATACTTTGGATGCTGCTGATCTATATAAACTCACTTTAGACGGAGATGGCTATATGCTGGATGGTGAAAAAAAATCATTTGTTGCTACTACATATAACATTGAGGTGCTGCAAGAAGATGGTAGTTTAAAAACCGAAAATTTCCAAACGCTACAATCCGTTCATGGGCCTATCGTAAAGATGGGTAAAAAAGAAGCAGTCGCTTTACGTCTAGCACGAATAGAAGACCCTGGACACATGTTGGAACAATGGAAAAAAATGGGCGAGGCAGCATCTTTAGAAGAATTTCAAGCGGTGCTAGCCAAAAATGATCTGCCGATGTTCAATGTAATGTATGCAGATAAGGTTGGCAATATATTTTATCATTTTGGAGGATATATCCCAAAAAGACCAGAAGGAGATTGGGATTTTTGGTCAGGCATTGTTCCCGGAGATGACTCTAAATATTTATGGAATTCCTATCATACCTATGAGGAATTACCTAAAATATTAAATCCAAAATCTGGCTGGTTACAA
>CAKZUM010000084.1 GCA_937921525.1 uncultured Saprospiraceae bacterium | reverse complement strand
TATAATTTAGGTCGATAAATAGCACGTGGATAATCCAAAATATTAATACCCTCTTTCTCCAATTCTCGCAAAGCATCTTTAGCAATCCATTTGGCAGATTTAGTATCAATTGCCAGTATTTCTTTAGCTATTCCAATAGCTTGTTTATTCAAATCAATATTTCGTTTTCCAATATTACGCAATGCCCAGTTGACGGCTTTTTTTACGTATAGCCGTTCATCAGTCGATGCCTTTTTTATAATAGGAGAGAATTGTTCAAAAACTTCATTCGCTGCTTTTTTATCTGCCATACAATAGGCTGCAATAGTCGTAAAACCTGCTCTCTTCTCAAATTCTCGTTCCCGATCTACCCATTCTAATATTTTCGGAACTGCCCATTTACTTTTGGCCACCAAGCCCATACAGAAAGAATCGCAGATTTCCCAGTTTTCAAAACTAGTAACCCATTTTTCTAATAGGTCGTTTGTTAGGTCTTCTTTCTTAAATATTTTGCTGCATAAGATACGGGCTTCATAAATACCCGTATCAAATAACGCTATAGCTAGATCGCTATTCATTCCTATTTCTTTAGCAAGAGTTTTTAGGTCTTTATGATAAATACCCAAAGCATTAGTGGATACAATACCAAATTTCTTTTCCTTTAATACTATTTTGTCTGGGTTAGCTAAAGCTTTTAGTTTTTTTATGATTTGAGTGCTTGTGAAGTTCATTGAATTGATTAGTATCAAAAAAATGGGCAGCGAACTAAGTCTTAAATATACTCATAAAAGCCATCAAAAAGAATAAATTTTGCTACTATTACAAATATGCAACATTTTACTTACATACTATTGATTCTTCTTTGGATCACTCCAAGTCTTCTATACAGTCAGTATAAAGATCGGCAACAAAAAAGAGAAAAAATTCGAGCAGTTATTCCATGCCCTCAAGGCGAATATCAATTAGTATGGCACGATGAGTTTGAAGGATCTCAACTAGATACCAGTATTTGGCGAACGGCATACGGTAATCCTAAACCCTGGGATTGCACACTTCCCAGAAAGGAATGTGGTACTGAATTACAATTGTATCAAGCCAGCAACGTTGTATTGAGTGATGGTACTTTAAAATTAATTGCTCGAAAAGAAAACGTTGTGTACAAGGGGATTTATGGCGAAGATCATACCTGTGCCAATAGAATAAAAGGAGATTCTTTTAACCTAGCCTTTGATTATACTTCGGGTGCGATCGAAACCAAATCTGATACAATCGCTTTCCAATATGGCCGTTTTGAAATTCGTTGTCGGCTTCCAGTCGGAGCTGGTATGTGGCCCGCATTTTGGCTATGGGGTGGCGGTGGTGCAACGGGTCGTGCAGGAGAAATTGATATACTAGAAATTTTTAGTACCGATCAACCTGTCTATACCACAAGTGTTCATAATGGCAATAAAAAAGCTAGGGTAGATAAAGTGATAGACTGGGATATTCAAGAGTGGCATACCTACGCCGCAGAATGGGAACCCACTGCTATCAACTATTATATAGATGACCAATTGATTCGCACCTTTCAACGTTTTAAAAAAGCCAATTGCGAGGACATAAATTCTATTACTCGTGCTCGGTCGTTAAGAAGGAATGAAGCTTTTCCTTGGCAGCAATGGATGGTCTTACGTTTAAATTTGGCACTTAATCCTGAAGCTGGTATGGAGGTTACTTCTGCAACTCCTTTTCCTGGGATTATGGAAGTGGATTATGTTCGGTTATATCAGAAAGACTAGATTACTATCATTAGATTAGACCGCTTTTTGACTGTACTTTATTGAAACTGTATTATCAAAAACAAGATTATTTAAGAAGGCCAGATATATTTATTGTTAAATAAAAATAGCGGTAAAATCTTTTCTCTACCGTACACTTTTAGGTTCTTTAACAAATACTATAAAAAACTATAGGATCGTCGAGGTTTGTAACCTCGATGTTATACGATCATCATACTGCATCGAGGTTACAAACCTCGACGATCTGTTCCAAAAACAGTATTTCTTTTAAAAATTAAAAAGTGTACGGTAGAGAAAAAATCTTTAGAAGTTACCGCTATTTTTATGGAATTATTTAATCCTATCAGCCTCGAACTTTTTTATTTCTACTTCATCAACTTAGCCTGCAATTCCTCTAAAGGCACGCCCTTAGTCTCTGGCATAATAAACCAAACCCACAATAGCTGTAAGAACATCATCCCCGCAAAAAAGGTAAAGATAGTTCCGCTAGAAAAATTCGCTAATACAGTAGGGGTAATCAAAGTAATCAAAGCTGCAAATACCCAATGTGTTCCAGACCCCCAAGACATACCAGAATCCCGAACTGTGTTGGGAAATATTTCTGAAATAAATACCCATATCACAGCTCCTTGCCCAATGGCATGTGCCCCCACAAAAGCACAAACAAATGCAACGACCATTGTTCCTTGTGCGCCTGTGGAAAAAGCCCAAGCAACACCTAACAAAGTAACAATATAACCAATCGACCCAATAATCATTAATTGTTTTCTACCAAATTTATCTATCAAAGACATTCCTAAAATAGTGAATAATAAATTGACAATGCCTATTGGGATAGAAGCACCTAAAACATTATCTGCCGCAATACCAGCGGATTCAAAAATTCTTGGTGCATAGTATAACACAAAATTAATCCCTGACAATTGATTAAAGAATGCCAACATAAATGCCAACATGATCGGAGTACTGTATTTGCCAGAAAAGAAAGTATCTTCTGTCTTTTTCACTAAAGAGGCTTTGATCATTTGTATCTCTTTTTCTATATTTTCAAGGCTAGGATTGATCTGCTTTAACAAAGTTTTTACTTGTCCTTCATCCTTATTTTTCAATAATAACCAACGTGGACTGTTAGGAACGCCTAAGACCATAAAAGTATAAATAATAGCAGGCAAAGCTTCTATACCTAACATCCATCGCCAACTCTCTTCACCCATATATTGACCGATTAAATAATTGGAGAGAAATGCGACCAGAATACCAAAGACAATATTGAATTGATAAAGTGCTACCAATCGACCTCTATTCTCAGCAGGCGCAATTTCAGATATATATATTGGTGCCGCTACAGAGGACGCCCCAACACCTAAACCACCTATAAATCTAAAAGCAGAAAATAAATATGGATTCGTAGCTAAACCTGATCCTAAAGCAGATATAGTATACAAGATACCAATCCAAAATAGGGTCTTTTTCCTACCTAATACGTTACAAGGAATCCCCCCCATTAATGCCCCTATCACAGTACCCCATAATGCCATTGACATAATAAAAGTGCCATGAAATAAAGGACTCGTATTCCATAGTTTTTGGATGGGTTGATCCGCTCCAGAAATGACAATGGTGTCAAAACCGAAAAGAAAACCTGCCAAGGCTACTGTGATTGACCAATAAGTTACTTTGTTTTTCATAATAGTTCTGCTTCGTTTTATCTAATAAACGGATAAGGACAATTTTATTTTTAAATAATAAATATCATTAAAAAATTTTCGTAAAAAATTATTAATCAATAAATTAAAACAAACAAAAATTATAAGACGATGCTTCTTCATGTCGATTGCTACTATCATCACATAACAATTAACGCAATCAAAAATTAATGTAATAATTTACTTTTGAAATTAGCACAAAAAACCATACATTTGTACAATATCCTGTGTATTTCTCAACTCTACTAATATTTCTCATCAAGTTAAGGCATTCTGTCACAATTATAGTAATACATCCCATCTTATTTACTGTTTTACACCTACTTATACAAAAGAAAATTCAAACAGATTAAGGTCAATTTCAGTCTAGTCATTCCCCGCTTATCATAACAGATGGCTTCCTATGCAATCTATACCCCCAAGCCATAGGGTCCCATCCATCAATCATTAAATTTCTCACTATGGAATGTGTAAATAATAACTTATAACAGTTTATTAATTGCATCTTCCTATGCTTCCTCCCCTATAAAAAATGGAGCAATGGAAAAACAAAAACTATGAACAAAATTTGGTCAGTCAAAACAGTAATGAATGGTTTACTCAGTATGACATTCACAGTATTATGGATAATATCAGCCAGTAATATCGGGTTGAGTCAGCAAGTAATCATCAATGAATTTATGGCTTCCAATGCCACTACCATTTCTGACGAGGGTATTTTTGATGATTGGGTCGAATTATACAATCCAGGAAATACCCCTGTAAATATAGGTGGTATGTATATTACCGATGATCTAACAAATCCAACTTTATGGCAGATACCAACAAATGATGCCATAGCTACTACTATAGAAGCTGGAGGTTTTTTAATACTATGGTTTGATAAAGAAACTAATCAGGGCCCGCTACATATAAATGCCAAATTAGGTTCTGGTGGAGAAAGTATTGGCATATACGCAAGCAATGGAACTACCCAGATAGATGCTTATACTTTTGGTCCACAACTAGTAGATCGGTCTGAGGGTAGAACAAATGACGGTGAAAATGCTTGGGTATTTTTTACACAACCCACCCCTGGTGCCACCAATAATACAGCTGTTGGTGGGTCAACTGCACCGACCCCTACCGCTAGTATACAAGGGGGCATTTATTCTAATTCCGTTTCGGTTAGTTTAAATACAAGTGCAGGGACTATCTATTATACAACAGATGGAAGTGAACCAACGCAAGCTTCTATTAGATATACTGGTGCAATTTCTATCAATTCAAATACCCCTTTACGTGCTAGAACCTTTAATGCACCTGATGCGCCTAGTACTATTATGACTCAAACATACTTAATCAATGTATCACACGACTTACCTATCATTACCTATACTGTTGATCCAGTTCAGATGTTTGATCCAGTTATTGGTATGTATCCTAACTACCTAGAGGACATTGAAATAAATGCAAATGTAGAGCTATATGAAACTGATGGTACCCAAGGTTTTAACCAATTATTTGAAACAGAAATTCAGGGTACAGGTAGCGCAGTATTAGACCAAAAATCATTAGCGATAAAGGCAAAATCTAGTTTGGGTAGTGATGTGATTCCATACAAAGTTTTTCCAGATTTGCCATTTGAAGAATTGCGTAGTCTAGTCTTTAGAAATTCTGGACAAGACTGGAATGTAACAATGTTTAGGGATGCGTATGCTTCTAGCTTAGTAGCTGACCTGACAGATGTAGGCAATATTATTGATCGACCTAAATTATATACACAAGGTTACCGACCAGCTATTCTGTATCTTAATGGTGTATACTGGGGTATTCACAACATCAGAGAACGAATTGATAAAAGGTATATAAAAACACACTTTAACCTAAATGATGATGAAGTAGATTTGCTGGATAATCAAAATGAAGTTAAAGAAGGCACAATAGATGATTGGAATGCCCTAACTTCCTACTTAGAAGGAAACTCTTTAAGCTCTCAAAGTAATTTTGATTTTGTGGCAGATAATGTAGACATCAATGATTACCTAGATTATATCGCTTTCAATGTATACATAGATAACCACGACTGGCCAGAAAACAATAACAGACGATGGAGAGAAAAAGCGGCAGGAAGTAAATGGCGATGGATTGTGAAAGATTTGGATTTTTCTTTAGGTTACTATGTAAACAACCAAATTAATACAGGTGTTTTCACCGCCAATTCATTAGAGCGAATGCTTAACGATAATGGGTTTAATTGGCCTGCTTCTACTTGGTCTACATTATTGTTCAGACGTTTAATGGAAAACGGAAAATTTAAAACAGATTTTGTCAATAGAATGGCAGATCAATTAAACACACTGTATGAACCTACGAGAATGAATACAAGAATTGATCAATTCGTAGATAGCTATGATTCTGAGATTCAACAACACCATGATATGTGGTCTAGCGGCTATCAAGAATGGGATCAACATGTAGAAAAAATCAGAGGATTTGCCAATGGCAGAAGAGATGCGGTACGAAGTCATATCGTCAGCGAGATAGCAGAAGTAAGAGGTACAACAAACGTAAGTGTTTCATTAAATCCATCCAATAGAGGTCAAGTTGAAATAAATACCATTAATATAGACGCCGCTAATGATGGCTGGGATGGTGTTTATTTTAGAGGAGTAGAAGTACCAGTAAGGGCCTTTCCGAACAGAGGTTATCTATTAGACTCTTGGTCAGGAAGTATTTCTGGAAATGATCCAACTACCTCTGCTAATTTTTCAGGTGCTAATAATACCATTACCGCCAATTTCCGCAAAGGCTCTACATCTACACAAACAATCGTTATTAATGAAATCAACTATAACTCTCCAGACGATCAAGAATCTGGTGATTGGGTGGAATTATACAATCCAAATAGAAGTTCGGTAAATATCGAAGGTTGGTATTTTGAAGATGAAGGAGGTGATTTCTTTGCTATTCCAAAAGGCACAAATATTCCTGCGGGTGGTTACTTAGTTTTGGTAGAAGATGAAACAAAATTTAAAACAGTTCATCCAAACGTGACTAATTATATTGGTGAATTTGGTCTAGGCGAAAAAGGATTTGGCCTAAGTGGTGGTGGTGAATTAATTACCTTAAAAAATGCCAATGGCACTTTGATTGATAGAGTAGATTACGATGATAAAGCTCCTTGGCCGACTGCCGCAGACGGAGACGGTCCTACTTTACAATTAACTGCCCCGAATTTGGATAATGCACAAGCCGCTAGCTGGAAAGCTACCGCTGCCACTCCAGGGCGTTCAAATGGAACTGAAACAGAACCAGAAATAGAGACAGGAACAGGAACAGGAACAGGAACAGGAACGGAAACAGAAGGCGAATGTGCTACTTATACATTTACAGGCAACAGTATAACGCTTAACAATTTAAGTGCCTCACGTAATAATGTGATCGTATTTCGTCCAGACTGGACAATTGCATTTAGTTGTAATGACAACTGCAACAGTCAAGAAATAATTTCCAATTTATCGGCAGGAAGATATTTCATTAATATCAAACAGTCGAATGATGCTTATCAACAAATCTGTAGTATAGAAGAGTATGTAGAGATAAGTGGAGAGAATACAGTTCTTGCCAGTCAAACGATTAATTTTCAGAGCATCCCTGATAAGCAAACAGATGATGGTACTTTTACTATCACTGCTACTGCCACTTCTGGTTTACCAGTCAGTTTCCGTATTCTGTCTGGTCCAGCTACTATTACGAATAATACAATTAGTCTTACAGGAGTCGAAGGGACAGTAAGCGTACAAGCTAGCCAAGCAGGAAATGCTCAATGGAGTACTGCACCTACTGTCACAAGGACTTTTATTGTTCGAGCAACTTCTACAGGGGAGAATGGCAATTGTGCGACTTACTCTATTACTAGCAATAGTATCACACTAAATGGATTGAATGCCCCACATAATATTGTAAAAATTTTTCGACCAAATTGGACAGTTGCCTTAGATTGTAATAACAACTGCAACAGTCAAGAAACAATTTCTAATTTAAGGGCAGGAAGATATTTTATTAATGTTAAGCAATACGATGATGCTTATCAACAAATTTGTAGCATTGAGGAATACGTGGAAATTATTGGAGGTACTGCAGAACCTGCCAATCAAATAATTAACTTTATTCCTATTCCAGACAAACAAACAGATGATGGTACTTTTAATATTTCTGCTACTGCTACCTCTGGATTACCTGTTAGTTTCAAAGTCCTTTCTGGTCCTGCTACCATTACCGATAATAGTCTTAGTCTTACGGGGGCTGAAGGAATCGTAAGTGTACAGGCAAGTCAAGCAGGAAATACACAATGGAATGCAGCACTAAATGTCACACAAACATTTACTGTAAGTGCAGCAGCTTCTACAGGAGGTAGTAGTGCGTGTGCTACGTATTTTGTTACTACGAATAGTATCCAACTAAATGGACTAAGTGCTGCATATAATATTGTAAAAGTTTTCCGACCAGATTGGACCGTTGCTTTAGATTGTAATGATAATTGTAGTAGTCAAGAAACCATTTCTAACTTAAGTGCTGGAAGATATTTTGTCAACATCAAACAGTACAATGATGCTTATCAACCAATCTGTAGTATTGAAGAATATGTAGACATTACAGGTGAAGAAAGTACAACTCCTACACCAAATGGGGAACCAGATTGTAACGATGTACAAATAAGTTTTTCAGGTAACTCTATGATAATTGATGGGTTGACTGCAGCTATTGATATTGTTCAAGTTTATGACGAAAATTATGGTACACCACCTGTTTTTGTTTGTAATAATAATTGTGGAGATCGAGTGGTGGTTCCTAACATAACGCCTCAAGAATATCATGTATACATCAAATTTTTTACCAGTAGTTGGAGTAGAATTTGTTTCGATGAAATTGATGTTACTTTCAATGGCTTGGATACACCAATTGAAGATTATCGTTCTAAGATAAATACTTCTTCTAATGTAAACATGAGTGCTTTTCCTAATCCCGTAAAAGACCAACTCTTCTTAAATATTGGTCAGCAAAAAGGTACCTCTCTTCAAATAGAATTATTCAATACTTTGGGTCAAGGATATATTCAACAAACGATGATCTTAGATGGGGCTATCCAAAAAGGAATTGATGTAAGTAACTTAGCAAAAGGCATTTACTTCTTGAAGGTGAGTCAGCATAAGGAAATTATTTTTACGGAGAAGGTAATTGTGGAGTAAACTTTAGTTATTCAGCACAAGCCAGAACTCCCCCACCCCAAGGGTGATTGGTTCTACGTTTAGTAGTGTTGCGTAGATAAATCATACATCATAAATTCACTTAATTGCTCATTTACGTTTACTAAACCTTTGAGGTTTAGTAAACGTGCCCTTTCAGATGCGGCAGTTGTTTTTTGTCGTTTCTAAGTGGATTTATGATGTATAATGTATGAACCTATGATTTATGATTTTCAGAACTAATCCCCCTTCCCCCTCTTAACAAATACACTCTAGCCTCCCAAGGTGCTAAGCGTTTCTTGTTATTTATAGCCTCATAATTTCCAATTAACAACGTTGCTTTAGAAAAATCAGGTACGCCAAATATGGCTTGCTCTTCGTCCGACAAATTTAATAAAATCAAATAGCGTCTAGTCTCTCCTGTTCGTTCATAAAAATAAACAGCTGGATGGTTCGGTAAGTATTCCGTGTAAGCACCATACACCAAAGTTTTATGCTGCTTACGAAGCGACAACATTTTTTGATAATAATAGAAAATAGAATTTTTATAAACTAAAGCATTGGCGACATTGATCTCTGGATAATTAGGATTGACTTTCAACCAAGGACTGCCTGTTGTAAAACCCGCATTAGAAGTGTTGTCCCATTGCACAGGCGTTCTTGCATTATCTCTTCCGCCTTCTTGAATTCTACGAAGCAATTCTTTCATATCCTTACCCTCGGCACGCCATTCCGCAATCGTACTTAAGTTAGCCACATCGTCATAATCTTCTATAGATGGGAAAGCAACATTGGTCATCCCAATTTCACTCCCTTGATAGATACAAGGTGTTCCTTTTTGGGTCAATAATAAGGTGGCTAACAATTTGGCAGATTCATTTCTAAATGCTTGATCGTTTCCAAATCGAGAAACCATTCTAGCAAAATCATGATTATCCAAACAAACATTTAACCAGCCACTCTCCCCAATCGCTTCTTGCCATTCTCTAAATATTTGTTTTACTTCGAGTAAGGTAAAGCCAGAACTTTTCAAACGATCTCCGCCCTCATATCCTAAAAATAAATGATCGAAATGATAGAGCATATTTAGCTCTGAACGTGCTTCACCAACATATTCTAAACATTGTTCTTTAGAAACACCTATCCCCTCCCCGACCGTCATCACATCATAAGGGGCATTGGCTTTTTCATTCATTTCTTTTAAAAATTCATGCACTCTAGGTCCATTAGAATAAATGTTATCTATTGTATTTTTAAAATCATCATTCGGTGCATCAGGGAAACCAGGTCTTTTGGAAATCAATGGAATAACATCCATTCTAAATCCATCTACGCCCTTCTCATACCAAAAACGCATCAGCCTATACACTTCTTCTCTCACTTTCGGGTTTTCCCAATTTAAGTCAGGTTGTTTTTGGGTAAACAAATGTAAGTAGTAGGCCTCCCGCTGTTCATCAT